>CAZSVY010000056.1:0-13746 GCA_964610495.1 uncultured Methanosarcinales archaeon | reverse complement strand
AGAACTCTCCTTCAGGAGAGTATCCGACCCCCGTAACCTTTAAAACCTGCTCATTGACACAGATTCTCTCAACCGTCATTTTATTCTGCGTAAGTGTGCCTGTCTTGTCCGAACAGATAACGTTTGTGACTCCAAGAGTTTCTACAGAGGGCAGTTTTCTTATAAGGGCATGCCTTTTGACCATACGCCTTACTCCAAGCCCAAGCCCGACTGTAACAACTGCAGGAAGGGCTTCAGGAATGGCAGCAACTGCAAGGGCGACCCCCCAGAGAAACATATCGAAAAGAGGGAAGCCATAAAGAACGCCAAGCATTGCGACAAAAGCCACAATTATAAGGGTTGCAATACCAATCCACCGGCCAAATTTATCAAGTCTCTCCTGCAGGGGAGTTCTGGACCTCTCGATTGTTCCGAGAAGCCCGGCCAGTTCTCCAAAAGCGGTTTCCATCCCGGTTGCCGTGACAACGGCACAGCCTCTTCCGTAAGCAACTGCAGTTCCTGTATAGACTATGTTTGTCCTGTCAGCCTCAGGAGTTTCAGAAGGCAGGGCTTCGGTGCTTTTCTTAACAGGGACAGATTCTCCTGTAAGGGAGGACTCGTCAGTTTTGAGATTGAATTCTTTAATGATCCTGGCATCGGCAGGAATACGATCCCCTGTCTGGATCAAAATAAGATCTCCTGGGACGAGCTCTTTTGAGGGGATTTTCTTTTCGGCTCCGTCCCTTATAACAGTAGCTTCCGGAGAGGTAAGGGACCTTAGAAGCTCAATTGCTTTTTCTGCCCGGTATTCCTGGACAAAACTTAGAATGCCTGCAAGAAAAACCGTAAAAATAATTACAATTGCATCAATCAGTTCCCCAAGCAGGGCTGAAATAATAGAGGCGGTTATCAAAATAATAATCAATACACTTTTAAACTGTGAGATAAAGAGTCGCAGGACCGAGACTTTTTCCTTTTCTTTAAGTTCATTTTCGCCATACTCTTTAAGTCTCTTTTCTGCTTCCTCAGAACTCAAACCTGCTTCTGATACCTCAAGCTCTTCAAAAACGGAGTTGACTTCCTGGTCGTAATACACCCCTCTATCCCTCAATTAATATATCCGCTTCTCTAATATAAGTTAGTTCAAAGCATTATACCGGTTAAGCATATCGATATGTCAAGAGCCTTTTAAAGGAATATCGGCTACACGAACCCTTTGTGGAAAAAGAGATATAAAACGTTAGCTTTTTTTATATCAAGACAGGAGTTTGAAATCTTAAGGGGTATTAAGATTCGGATTAAAAGCTAAAACAGATAAGGGAAAATTGGGTATGAAAATTGTGATAATAGGAAGTGGGCTTGCAGGGCTGTCAGCCGGATATAAGCTCTGCAAATCGAATGAGATCGTTATTTTTGAAAAAGATGCGGAAATCGGGGGGATGGCCGCAAGTTACTGCCAGGACTGTACCGGAAAAAAATATTTTATAGAGAAATATTACCATCATATATTCAGGAGCGATTCGGAACTTCTTGATTTGATAAGGGAACTGGGGCTTGAAGATCAGATGCTGTGGCTTAAGGGGAAAAATGCCTATTTTATGGATGGTAAAAACTATCCTATGAATACTCCTGCTGAGATTCTCAGGTTTAAACCTCTTTCTTTTATGGATCTGGTAAAACTTGGCCTGCTGGTTTTCAGGATTAAGCTAATAGGTGATACGACTTACTATGACAGAATAAAGGCGAAAGACTGGATTCTTGATACTGCGGGAAAATCCGTATATGAAAACTTTTTTGCTCCTCTCATGAAAAGCAAATTCGGGGGGAATGCCGAAAATGTTTCTGCAGCCTGGCTTATAGGACGCGTGAAAATAAGATCAGATCGGGGAAAAGAAGGAGAGAAACTGGGGTACCTGAGAGGAGGGTTCAACTCCCTGATAGAAGCTATGGCAAGAGAAATCACTGCACAGGGAGGCAGGATCTTACAAAATAAAGCGATAACGGAAATCGTAATTAAGGATAACGCAGTGCAGGGAGTAGTTGCTGACGGGGACTTTATACCGTGTGATGCCGTAATTTCAACTGTTGAGCCAGGGGTACTGGATACACTCACGAAAGACAGGCTTGGAACTCTTCACGAAATCCTGCGAAGTATCCGTTACCAGGGAACTGCATGTGCCCTGATAGGACTTGACAAAGGGCTTATGGAAGATGGGAATTACTGGTTGAATATAAAAGCTGACGTGCCTTTTGGAGCTGTAATTGAGCACACCAATTTTATGCCTTTCGAGGACTATGGAGAGCACCTTGTCTATGTAACCTCCTATTTCCAGGATGAAAGCGATATCCTCTGGATGAAAAAGGAAGAAGAAGTCCTGGATTCTTACCTGAACGGGCTGGAAAAGATGTTTCCTAATTTTAAAAGGACCGATGTTCGATGGGCGAAACTCTTCCGTAGAATGGACACAGCACCTGTCTATGAACAGGGGTATCTTCACAAAGTTTTGCCGTTTGCTCCGGGCCCTTCCGGACTGTATCTTGCAGGAATGTTCTCATCAACCAATTATCCGGAAAGAAGCATGAACGGCTCTGTAAAAGCAGGGTTTGAATCCGCAAACTTCTTCACAAAAAAAGAAGAAAAATGTGAGGTTTGCTGGCTCGACTGAGAAAGCGGCATCCTGTATTTTCAGTAAGATTTTTGTACACCTGAAGAACTTGCTGACTTAATATAGTCTTTCAGGACGAACTATTATATAGTCTAAGGGATGATAATATACTGTCTGTATCTCATGCAGAAAAAAGTTCTGCATGATTACCTGTCCTTCCGGATTTATCATTCATGGGGATTTTAGCAATGACGAAGAAGGAAAAGACAGTGAAAACCTAAAAAATCTGGACTTCTGCCGCTAATCGGCATTTTGGGGGCATGCTGGTCAAACCCGCATCTGCGGGAATGGCACAGGAGAATAGACGTGTTTTCCCTTGAGGCTTGGCTCTCAAAAAAAGATCCCGGATGCTCTAAAAAAGCTGCCTGGCTTCCGGGAAGGGGTATTGGCAGCGCAGAAATAAGAGGAGTGGTAAAAGATGTTATTCATGGACGTTAGTACCTGGGACCCTTCGAACCGCGATAAGATCCTTGAACACTTTAAGAAACTGGAGATTCCAGATGGAATCGATGTCATTAACCAGTGGATTGACCTTTCCGGAAACCGCTATTATATCCTTTACGAAGCCGAAAGTGCCGAGGCTTACGGAGCTTTCAATCTGCCCTGGTCGGATATCTGCATAATTGACAGCGTGCCTGTTATGGAAGCTTCCGAATTCATGCAACTTCTGCCAAAGTATAAAAAGAACCTCTGATTATTAGCAAGGCTTTAAAAAAACCGCCGATGAGCTGTACATTAACTGGCTCATCGAAAAATCTTTATTTTACTGTTTTCAAATACCAGGGCTTTCTCATAGCTTATTTTCACTCAGTACATCAGGTTTTTAGCATTACTGTTTTCAGATCAAGATATTCGGAAAGAGCATCAGGCCCGTTTTCTCTTCCGATCCCGCTCTCCCCTGTACCCCCGAAAGGAACCTCAGGAGCGACCTTAAGGTGCTGATTTAGCCAGATTATTCCTGCATTCAACTGTTCAAACCCTATGCGAGCCCGATCAATATTTTTTGTCCAGATAGATGCCCCAAGCCCATAACAGGTATTATTTGCTTTTTCAATTGCTTCATCAAGGGTTTTTACCCGGACTACAGGCAGCACAGGGCCGAATACTTCTTCTTTCAAAAGCCTGGATTCCCCGGGTACATCTTCAACAAGCGTGGGCTCGAAGAAATATCCCCTGCTCCAGACATTGCCCTCCGGAACCCTCCCTCCTGTAACTATCCTGCCTTCATCCTTTTCTTCGATGTCTGCAACAAGCTCTTTTACATATTCCCACTGCCTGCGGTTGTTAAGGGGCCCCATATCAATGTTTTCATGCAGCCCGTTTCCAATCCTTAAGTTCCGGATACCTGCTTCAAGCTTTTTTATGAACTCTTCAGCTACGGATTCAAAAACAAACAGCCGCTTTACGGCAGTGCAGGTCTGACCGCAATTGTAAAATCTTCCTCTAAGGGCCCCGGCAACTGCGTCTTTAAGGTTAGCGTCATCACAGATCAGCATGGGGTCACTACCTCCAAGCTCAAGCGTCACCCTTTTCATCCCGCTGGCTGCAAGTTCGGCTACACGTTTTCCGGTCCCGGCTTCTCCGGTAAAGGAAATTCTCTTTACCCTATGGCTCTTAACCAGAGACTCTCCCACAACCTCCCCGGGGCCTGTAACGATATTGAGCACACCCGCAGACAGCCCCGCTTCGCTCAGGATAGAAGCCAGGGTAAGGTTAGTAAGAGGAGTATTACTTGCAGGTTTCAGAACAAGCGTGTTCCCGGATATCAGGGCGGGGCCTATCTTCCACGCCATAATAAGAGCAGGCATGTTCCAGGGAATTATGGCTGCACAGACCCCAAGCGGTTTTTTTACGGTAAAAGCGTATCCATTTTGAGGGACCGGAATGAAGTCTCCGTGGAAACTGCTTGCAAGCCCGCAATAATACTCAAGGACGTTTACAAAACCTTCTATCTCGTTTTTAGCTTCGGCAAGAGGTTTTCCCTGTTCCCGGGTAAGCAGGACAGCAAGTTCATCCTTTCTCTGTCTTACAATTCCCGCAGCCCTGTAAAGAATTCCTGCTCTTTGCTGCGGAGATGTGGAAGCCCAGCTGCTAAAGGCTGACGATGCAGCTTCAACGGCCATTTCCACATCACCCTCCGTGCCTCTTGGGACCCGGTCAATAAGCTCACCTGTTGCCGGGTTTATAATATCCAGATACTCGCAGCCGCACGCTTCCACAGATTTTCCGCCAATCTGCATTTTCATATTTATCAGTATTTACAAAGACCTATTTTAAGTTAACAAGCTAATGCCCTGGAAATAATAATTTAAGATTCAATGAAAAATAAAATGAGAGTGAGAATGAAATAATTTTTTTATACGATAAAAATATAAACCTATTTACAAAATACATATTATCGGCACTTCTGTCAGGTAAATAAAAATTGGGGTAACCGAAATGCCGACTGAGGAAAATCTTCGAGAAATTTCAATAAGCTCTCGGAACAGGTATGACCTTTCAGGACCTCTAGGTGCTAATAAGTAGATCAGGACTTTGATACAGATTTTATGCATAGAAAGTGCACTTCAAGAGAGTGGGGCTTTAGTAAGTGCACATTAAATAACCGATTTTAAAGGGAAGAGAACGGTGTTAGAGTATCTTCACGTAATTTTCTGGTTTGCCTTTATCGAAATTCTGGGCTTGATTTCCTTGCCTCTTGCCGGAATAGCTGGAAACAGGCTTGCTGACAGAGGATATTCTGCAGCCAGGACTCTGGGAATAGTGCTTGTTACATATATGGCCTGGCTGTTTTCGTATATATGGGGTTTCAGCCGAAGCACGATCCTGGTCTCAGTACTTTTGCTTGGCCTTATATCGATAATTTTCTATCGAAAACAAGGAACTTTACCGGAAAAGAAGGTGCTGTTATCAAATGAGCTTGTGTTCGCTGCAGGATTCTTTTTTTTCCTGTTTGTACGCATGTATCTTCCTGAGATCTACAGACATGAGAAGTTTATGGATTTTGCTTTTTTGAACGCAGTCATGAGAACTTCTTCTTTTCCTCCGGCAGATCCCTGGTTTGCAGGCGAGTCCCTCGAATTTTATTACTATTTAGGATACCTTTCAGTGGGAGTTCCGGGAAAATTATTTTCTGTCGAACCGTCAATACTTTTCAATCTGGCTATTGCACTCATTTTCGCCCTTTCTTTCAATCTCCTGTTCGGGTTTGGATATAACCTTACTCATGGAAAAATCAGGTACGGAATTCTTACTGCCTTATCCGCGATCCTGCTCGGAAACTTGCAGGGATTTAAAGAACTCCTGACCCTGTATCTTGTCAAAGAGCCGATTCCAATGGGATACTACTGGAGCAGTTCGCGAGTTATCCCCTATACAATAAATGAGTTTCCTTACTTCAGTTTCATACACGGGGACCTGCATTCCCATGTGATTGCAATTCCCTTCCAGCTGCTGGTACTTGCTTTCCTCCTGAACATGTATCTCAGAAAAGACAGCAAACGGGTCTTTGAAAATGTGCCGGCCCTTCTTGTTTTTTCAGTATCCCTTGGCTTTTTATTCCCTTCCAATTCCTGGGATTTCCCGGTATATTTCGGCCTGCTGTGTGCGGTTATTTTTGCTTTTTACTACGGGCATTATATCCGCAATAAAAGCTCATCTGGCTCCATTACAGGTTTTTTGGGAACAATTCTTCTGGTTTCAATTCTCAGCCTTCTTCCGTATTTGCTCTTTTACCTGTCTTTTAAACCGCAGGCAGCAGGTGGATTTGACTTTGTTCCGCCGGAACTTCGAACAACAATTAGGGAATTCCTGATCCTGTTCAGCCTTTTCCTTTTTTTGACTTTTTCATTCCTTATGACCCGCCTGGAATCCAGACGAAAAATACAGTATTTCATCCTGTGGATAGGAATCTCTGCATTTCTTGCCAGAGAATGGGCTATCCCTTTGCTCGTAATCCTTCTCCCGTTATTTGTCCTTTCGTTTTATTCATTCCTTAAAGATCTTCCGGAAAGGAGTAATGCAGGATTCGTATCTCTTCTTATAGCAGCAGCTGCGTTTGTAGCACTTCTCTGCGAAGTTGTCTTCCTTGATGACCCCATTCCTGGAAACTTTGCCCGTATGAATACTGTTTTCAAATTTTACATGCACTTGTGGGTTTTCCTGGCTATTGCAGCTTCCTATTCATACTATCAACTTTATTTCCGTTACAGGGCCCGGCCCGAAAATAGCTTTCCTTCGAATAGGGTTTATGGAAAAAAAGTCTGGATGGTCTCGCTTGTGCTCCTGGTTCTCTCGTGCAGCGTTTTTCCTGTAGTAGCAACCTTTACGAGAATTGAAGATATGAATACAAAACCTGCTCTCGACGGCATGGAATACATGAAAGGACTGGATAGAGGAGATTACGACGCCATAAGGTGGATGCAGGAAAATATCAAAGGAACTCCGGTAATCCTTGAAGCTTCCGCCGATGACAGCAGTTATCGTTATACCTCGCGTGTATCGGCAAATACCGGGCTCCCAACGGTTATTGGCTGGGCAAGGCATGAGCGGTTCTGGGGAAGAGACCATGATGAAATCAGGACAAGACTTGAAGACGTAAATTCCATTTACAGTACCAGCAGTAGAAAAAAAGCTCTTGAGCTCATGAATAAATATAACGTAAGCTATGTTTATATCGGTCAACTTGAAAGGCAGATGTACGATATAAGGACGGATAAGTTCGAGGACGAAACTTATTTTGAACTGGTTTACCAGGACTCAGTCCGGATTTATAAAGTAAAAAATGAATTCTGAGAGTTTTCGGTTCTTAGGGGGAGACCTTAAACTCGGATTCATATAAAAATCAATTTATACAAATCGTAAATTCGCTCCTAATACTGGAATGAAAATAAAGGGGTTTTATCCATTACCAGCGTTTCGGTGGTTTTACCAGCTTATAATGAGGCAGCGAATATCGAAAAGGCTGTCTTTGTCACAGCGGAGACACTTTCTAAAATAACTGACCATTTCGAGATCATTATAGCAGAAGACGGCAGCACGGACGGTACGGACCGGATAGCTTCCGATCTTTCGAAACAGTACGCGTATGTTGTCCACCTGCATTCGGATAAACGGCAGGGCAGGGGAAAAGCTCTGAGCAGGGCTTTTAAAGCCGCTTCAGGAGAAATCCTCTGCTATATTGACGTGGATCTCGCAACAGATATGAAATATCTGGAAAAATTGGTCAGGGCTGTGAGCACGGATAGCTATGATTTTGCCACAGGCTCAAGAATGATGCGGGAAAGCGATGCAAAAAGGCCTTTTAAGCGGGAGTTTGCAAGCAGGGGATATAATTTTCTGGTGAGGCTTTTCCTGCGTTCAAAACTTTATGATCACCAGTGTGGTTTTAAGGCTTTCAGGAGAGAAGCTCTTTTTGAACTTCTAGACGAAATCGAGAATGAACACTGGTTCTGGGACACTGAAGTACTTGTAAGAGCCCAGCACAGGGGATACAGAGTAGCAGAATTTCCGGTTTACTGGAGGCATGGAGGGTCAAGCAAAGTTAACATGGCAAAAGATGTCAAAGGAATGGGGTCCGAGATATTCCGGCTCTGGCGGGAACTCTCATTCCCGCCTGTCGTTTCAGGAAAAGGGAAAGTCTTTCTAACAGCCGCCCTTGCAATCCTGATTCTTGCATTTGTTGCAACCTTTCTGGGCGCATCCGATATTCTGGAAAATGTGAAGCATGCTTCCTTCAGGACTCTGGTGCTCGCCTCTCTGGTATACTGCATCTCGTGGCCTTTAAGGGGAATGCGCTTCCAGCAGATCCTTAAAAGGCTCGGAAACCAGTACGGGCTTGGATTTCTCACAGGCAGTATTTTTATCAGCCAGTCTGCAAATGTAATTCTTCCGGCACGCATAGGAGACCTGAGCAGGATGTATATCCTGAAAAAAAGCAAAGACCTTGCCCTTACAACAAGCTTCTCCTCGCTGACCGTAGAAAGAGTTTTTGATATAGTTGCAATTACTTCTATAGCAATACTTGCGTCTTCAGGTGCCGCATCCCGTTTTGAGCTTGCTCCATGGATGGACTCCCTGATAAAGCTGTCCGGGCTTGCAGTAGTGCTTTTCTTTTCGATTCTTTTTATTGTGTCTTTCCGAGAAGGCCGCACTAAAAAGGTATTGAAAAATGAAAATTCCCAAAACGGGCTCTCTGGCAGGATAAGGGGCTTTGCATCCACTTTTCTCCACCAGATGAGTGTTATTGCCGTACGTCCGGGCGCGTTTCTGGCAGTGACCGCATCTTCGCTTCTTATATGGGGAATAGATATATTCACCTGCTTCCTGGTTCTCAAATCTTTTCCGACAGTCGGAGTAAGTATCTCATCGACATACATGATATCCCTGATTTTCCTGGCTGTGGCTCTCGGAAATATTGCAAAAATTTTTCCTGTAACGCCTGGAGCCATAGGAACATATGAAGTTGCCCTTACTGCAGTCTTCGCGCTTGGGGGAATCAGACCGGAGATAGGGTTTACGGTTGCCGTACTTGATCATATTATAAAGAACGCAATTACTTTGATCGGAGGCGGTTTAGCCCTTTCGGAACTCGGACTCAGATGGAGAGAAGTGCTTTGCACGGATAAGGATGTTTTGAAAGGATAAAACGGGATAATCCAGAATAATCCAGGATAACGTAAAATAAACCTGATATTCTTAAGCCGGAAATTCGAAGAAGTAACTGAAAGCTTTAACGCAAAGAATTAAAGTAATAACCACATGCTTTATTCGAACGGATGGTCAAGTGGAAGAAATGTCTGAGAAAAAAATAATAGAAGTAAAGGATGCATATTGTCTTCCGGAAGACGTGCTTGAGGCCGTGCATACGGCAATGAATGAAGATGTGGGAGAAATCGTCAGCCTGTTTAAGGTGCTTGCAGATCCGACCCGTCTCAGGATTCTCAAAGCTCTTGAAGTCCAGAGCCTCTGTGTCTGTGTCCTTGTAGAGTGCACGGACCAGAAACACTCAGCTCTTTCTTATCACCTTAAGCTGTTAAAAGAAGCAGGCATGGTGGACTCACGAAGAGAGCGCAGTTTCCAGATTTACGACCTCACGGAATTCGGGAGCCTGCTCCTGAAGCACATCGAAAAGCACTTTGAAAAAGCTTAAACTGGAGACGAGAGGGATTCTTTTCTCTCTGGAATTCTTCCCTCTCATTACTTCTTTCTTCTTTAGGACTCTTCCCCCTCTGGAACTCTTTACTCTTATTAGTCCGGTTTTACTTGCCGCTTCGAACGCTATCCTGCCCTGCCAGAAAAGGTCAGATCTTTTCATTTGATGCTACAGTGGTAAGCTTTGAAAACTTTACCCCTTTGAGGGCCATTATAGCTTCGGCAAGTTCCTTAATCTCCTCGCCGTCTCCATCCAGAACGACTACTTCGAAGCAATTGTCATGGTCAAGATGGATATGCACCGAGGATTTTATCAGGTGAGAGTAGTGGTGCTGGATATCGGCAAGGGCATTTGAAAGCCCCCTTTTCGTATGGTCGTAAATAACTGCAACCGTTCCGACACGGTGACCTTTAATATCACCCATCCATTCGTAATAGGAAATATAACTCCTGATGGCGTCCCTTATGCCTTCCGAACGGGAAGAATAACCTCTTTTTTCTATAATCTCATCAAATTTACCCAGAAGGGTATCGGGAAGGGAAACCCCTATCCTCATAAGTTCTGTTTCCATCGTATCACCAGGTAATCTTGGATTTGTCTACAAGATAATACTTTAGCATATTGTAAGTAGCACTATATATGTTTTTTTCACTTAGCCACTAATATAAAAGAGTTAATTAATAGATATTCATTCTTCAGTAATATTAATCTTTGGGAATGATTTACATTTGCCACCGTGAAAATAGATAGGCTCTTTTACGGAAGAGAAATAATATAAAAATATAATAAAAGGTGAAAAGAAAGCCTTAACCGACTTTTTTTTCAACAAGACTTTCCGAAAATTGTACTGAACACACACTACTGGCATGAATACGGTTTCCCAGCATAAAGGCAGTTTTCCGGCTTAAATACGGTTTCCCGGCATAAACACACTTTCCATAGTGACATAGTCTTCCCGCTTAAAACATTTTCCCAGCACGAGCACATTTTTCCGACAAGAATATAATTTGTCACTCTGCGTCGTTGCGCTGTTATCGCCTATCCACAAGCCTTTTAGGCCTGCCCTTTATTCTGTTTAACTCGAGCCCCATAGGATCTGTGAAGTTGAATACGATTTTAAAAGTGCCTTCGGAATAAGCCCTGGAAAGTGGAGGCTTATACCTGAGAAAAGCACGGACAAAATTCTCTTCTATAAGATCCCGGTCACACATGTCAGGGTTTTTGCATTCCATACTCACCCTCAGCACGGTTTCTCCCTCGTCCTCTTCGCCGTAAAGGAAAGCCTCATATTCTCCTGTCAGGTAGTCCATATTTTCACGCTGGAAAACGCCCCTTTCTACATCTACGCGGTTAAAGGGAGCTCCTTCTACCCACACCGTTTCGGCCTCCCGTTGCGGAGTCATGATTTTCATGTGAGTTCTTCCGCAGGGGCATTGTTTACGCGTGAGCACTACAGTTGTATCTTCGGTATCATAGTTTAAAAGAAGGTTTCCTGCTTTTGCCCCAACAGGCAGCAGCGTGCTCAGGATGACTCTTCCGCATTCTCCGTCAGGTACGTAGTTCTCGATATGAGGATCGTAAATGTCAAGGTGGACAAAATCTTCAGGTACGTGCAGTCCGGATACCTCATTACACTCCCCGCACATCGTGCCTTCCGTGCTCCCATACGTATTATACACAGGACAACCCCAGATTTCGGAAAGGTAATTCCTGGACTCGTCAGCAAAGGCTTCCCCTCCCACGACCAGTTTATCTACGCCTGATTCCTGAGGGTCAGCACCCTCTGCCCGTATCCTTCTGGCGAGGTTCAGGAGTTTGAAGACGCTGCCTACTATGCCTGTAGGCCTGTAGGCTTCGATAACACGCAGGGGAAATGTGCATTTGCCCTCGGGAATAATGCTCATGCCAAGCTGCCTGGCCGCAAGGGTCATGGTATTCGCCCCTACATTCATCCCGTAAGAAGCACAGACAACAACCCTGTCTCCCTGACCAAAACCCTGCGACCTGAAAATCCGGGCGTATTTTTCCGAGTATCGTTCCCAGTCTTCCCATGTAAGAAAAAAGCTTTTAGGAGTCCCGCTGGTTCCACTGGTCTCATGAACTGTGAAAACATCCTCCCAGCCCACACTCCTGAACATAAATTCCCTAACCTCGGGAGGCTGGTTTTCGCGGATAGTTTTACCCGAGATTATGGGAAGATCCAGAAGATCTTCATGGGTTTTAATCTCAGCCGGGTCTACACCCTGCCTTTCAAACCATTTTCTGTAAAAGGGGGAATTTTCTGCCGCATATTTTACCGTGTACCGCACCCGTTCCTCTATGAGAGCATCAAGCTCTCCCCTGTCCATGGTTTCTATTTCCGGGTTGAAATAAGGTTCTGAACTGCCCATATAAAACACCACCACTGAGAGTATTAAAACACACGAAAAGCCTGTTATTTATTGGTTCTAAATATGAAACATTTTTGGGCAAATTGAAGCTTTAAACTTCTTTTCACAGTTGTTAAAAGAAATCTCACAGCGCACATCTTCGATCAAAGTAATCATCAAAGACTTAACTAAAATTGACATACAAAAATATTTCAAGGCATGTCATTGGATTAATAAGATATATATAATACATCGCATATGTGTAATTTGATGGTCAATAGAGTTAAGCGCAGGGTATCATGCCTTCCAAAGGCCACATATTATAAGCCCAGGGAAGTTCCTCTCTGCGATCTCGAAATTATCAACTTGTCCATAGAAGAACTTGAGGCTATCCGCCTTTGCGATCTCCTTCATGTAGAGCAAAACGAGGCCGCGGATATGATGGGCATTTCCAGAAAAACCTTCTGGAACGACTTGCAAAAAGCCCGACAGAAAGTGGTTGATGCCCTTGTCAACGGCAAGGGAATAGAGATCTCCGGAGGAGAATATGTGAATAGCGGCGAGTGCAGGGTCGAGTTCCATTGTAAAGGATGCGAGCATTCGTGGGAGTTATCGAGTAATGAAAGACGCCCCACAAGCTGTCCGATGTGCGGTGCCGGGGAAATTTACCGAATCGGCGGCGACGGGAGAGGAAAGAGGTTCATTGAGAACAGTTACTGCTGCCCCAAAAGCAAGGGAAAAATGGTAGTCAACGCTAAAACAGGATGTGTAGAAAATGACAAAAATTGCTATACCATCGATGAGTGACAGTGGACTGGAATCTGATGTTTGTGTCCACTTTGGCTCATGCGAATACTTTACCATTGTAGATGTACAGGACAAAGTTATTGCGGGCATTGAGGCGATAAGCAATCTGCCTCCTGATGGCGAACATAACTGTATTGCCCCTTCAATAATCCTGAAATCACATAATATTGACACTGTACTCGTCTCGGGCATCGGAGGAATGCCATTAATGGCACTGGTGGATAGAAAGATCAGGGTATTTGCAGGAGCAATGGGCAAGGTATCCGATGCGATTCAGGATTACAACAGCGGGTTGCTGCAGGAGTTATCTACTAATGGAACTTGCAGCTGCTCTCATCACTAAAATGAGCGATATTGAGAACTGGAGTTGAGAAGATGGATGTAAAAGAGATAAATAAATCTGGACAGGAAATGGTAGGGTGCCTGAAACTCAAGACTTCTCCTGTTGCAGTAAAATTGATTCCGAAAGGAGGAGAAATTCCCGAGGGAATTAAAAAAGTAGATGAGGCTATGAGACACTGCCAGCTGGTTGACAGAGTGAGAAGGACTGGCGAGGAGTTCTATACTCTGGTTGAAGACCAGATGTGCAAAGGCGGAGCCGGTGCAATGGGCCTTGGCGAAATGCCTCCTAAAGTCGCAAGCGGGGAATTCTATTTTAAAGGACTCAAACAATTCAGCACCCAGGGGGCTGCAAGGCGTACCCTTGAAAAGGTCCCCAGGCTTCCTCCGAACTCAACAGAAGCTATCCTGTATTCTCCCCTTGAAAAAGCCA
>CAZSVY010000055.1:0-4772 GCA_964610495.1 uncultured Methanosarcinales archaeon | reverse complement strand
TTTAAGATTTTGTTTCTAATCTCTGTAGTTTTTCTGGAATAATCAAAATCTGTGATTTTTTTCAGTTATGGTTGATATTAAAAGAATTATGTATAGAAATGGAAACTATATACTAGTATTTACGAACAATATAGATATTTGCATAAAACCTATATAATAAGAGATTAATCTCAATAGTAATAGCAGGATAGTATAGCAAAAATCAAAAATTCATAAAGACTTCGAAAAATAAAAGGAGGATCCCTATGCTCCAAAACGGAAAAATTAAAGGCTTAATCTTTGATTGTTATAAAACTCTTATTGATATCAAAACTGATGAAGGAAGTAAAGAAACAAACGAAAGGGTAAGCAGATGGCTACTTTATCAGGGAGTGAGGATAGAACCCAACCGGCTCAGGGAAGAATACAGGTGGAAGGTTATAGGCAGGTTGGGCAATTCGGGCCAGCAGCACCCGGATATCCGTATAGAAGAAATTTTTGCAGAGATCTGTGCCGAAAATGCGTTTAGAGAAATCGATCCTTACTGGCTCGGAATTGAAACGGCCAAGGTATTCAGAACCGCATCTTTAAGAAAACTCGAGGCCTACCCTCAGAGCCTGCGCCTGCTTGAAAAATATAGACATATTCCGAAGTGCATTGTCTCCAATGCCCAGAGAGTCTTTACTGAACAGGAACTTCGCTTCCTGAACTTATATAATCGCTTCAATTTCGTAATTATATCTTCGGACCACCGTATCAAGAAACCTGACACCCGACTCTTCAGGATGGCGCTTGACGGTTTAGGACTTGAACCCTGGGAAGTGCTCTCAATCGGCGACACGCCCGAAAACGATATTCACCCACCCCAGAGCCTCGGAATGAATGCCATGCATATCCGTGAAGCATGGAAATACGCATAACTGGCACAGATAATGAAAAGGAAAGAAATCAGAGCGTAAAAAGAAGGAAACTAACTTATTTAAACTGAGTTCAAGCTGAATTTGAACTGATTCCAGGCTGAATTTAAGCTGAATCCATCTGGACTTCATTTTATGCGTTTTTATCTCACAACTATTTCTTCCCCTCTTTTCTGCCACTTTAAAAGTTTTCAGAATTTTTCTTGAGAACTATCATTTTCTGACAGCGTTACTATATTCTGATCTCCTTACTGTTCAGTAAACTGTGAGATTACCACTAAACTGATTATAAATATTTTCTTTTCTGTGAATTGGTTTTTTGGATGAAAATGCAATCATGAAACTCAAACGTATATTCCTGACAAATATTGAATGATTACTGAACAGTAAGAAGTTTTCACATCATCCAAAACCAGATATATTTAAATAATCGCAAGCACTCTAAAACCCCAAGAAATTCTTACACTATTTCCCAATCATGGAGTGTCTTTATGACAGAATCAGAAATTCCGAAAGAATATAACGCAAACGAGGTTGAGGAAAAGTGGATGGAGAAGTGGAACCTCTCCATGTACCATTTCAACTGGGGAGAGGATACCCGCCCCCAATATATTATTGACACCCCACCTCCCTACCCTACAGGCAATTTCCATATAGGAAACGCGCTTAACTGGTGCTATATAGACTTTGTTGCCCGATACAAACGCATGCGCGGGTACAATGTGATGTTCCCCCAGGGCTGGGACTGCCACGGCCTGCCAACCGAAGTCAAGGTTGAAGAGATTCACGGGATAACGAAAAACCAGGTTCCGCGTGCAGAGTTTCGCAGGATGTGCAGGGAACTGACTGCAGGAAACATCGACAAGATGCGCAAAACAATGTTGCGCCTGGGCTTTTCTGTGGATTGGAGCAACGAATTCGTTACCATGGAGCCCTCATACTTTGTAAAAACACAGAAATCCTTTGTCAGGATGTATAATGATGGGCACATCTATCACGAAGAACACCCTGTAAACTGGTGCCCTCGCTGTGAAACTGCCATTGCTTTTGCAGAAGTTGAGTATGAAACAAGGCAAACAAAGCTTAATTTCGTCCACTTCGACAAGGTAGACATTGCAACCACCAGGCCGGAACTCATGGCAGCCTGTGTTGCAGTTGCAGTAAATCCTGAGGATGAGCGGTACAGCCAGTACATCGGCCAGGAGATTACAGTCCCGATCTTCGGGCAGAAAGTGACTCTGATTGCCGATGAGGATGTCGAGCCTGAATTCGGTACAGGCGCTGTGATGATCTGTACTTTCGGGGACAAGCAGGACGTGCGATGGTGGGTGAAATACGGACTGCCGCTTATAAAAGCCATTGACAAACAGGGCAGGATGACAAAAGCGGCAGGCAAGTATGAAGGCATGAGCATTGCCGAATGCAGGGAAGCTGTTATTGCTGACCTGAAAGCCGCAGGTTTCCTTTATGACCAGAAGCCCCTGGAACAGAATGTCGGGCTCTGCTGGCGCTGCGACACCGCTATCGAAATCCTTTCGGAGCCCCAGTGGTTTGTAAAGATCGACAACGACGGCATCCTGAAAGCTGCAGATGAGATCAACTGGTATCCCGAGTACATGAAAGTCAGGCTCCAGAACTGGACAGGCACTATGGAATGGGACTGGTGCATTTCCAGGCAGAGAGTCTTTGCGACTCCGATCCCGATCTGGTATTGCAAAGAGTGCGGGGAGGTAATGATTGCAGAAGAGAGCTGGCTCCCGATTGACCCGAATGAAGCAGCCCCGAAGAAAGCCTGCGCCTGCGGTTCAACCGAATTTGAACCTGAAACCGATGTGCTGGACACCTGGATGGACTCCTCGATTACGGCACTACATGTCACGGGCTGGGAAAGCGAGCATGAGCTCCGCCTGCCTGCACAGATCCGTCCCCAGGGACATGATATCATCAGAACCTGGGCCTTTTACACGATCCTGCGGAGCCTTGCCCTTGAAGGAAAAAGGCCCTGGGACTCCATCGTTGTTAACGGTATGGTGCTCGGGCCTGACGGACATAAGATGAGCAAGTCCCTCGGAAACGTTATTTCCCCTGAGGAAGTAACCTCACAGTACAGTGCTGATGCTTTCAGGCAGTGGGGTGCAGTTGGCGGCTCCACAGGCTCGGATGTAATGTTCCGCTGGAAAGATGTGGTCTCAGCTTCTCGCTTCCTTCAGAAGATGTGGAGTATCTACCGTTTCTCAATGTCTCACCTGAAGGGCTTTGGGCCGGAAGATGCCGGGAACTTCCCCACGGATTCCCTGCTTATAATTGACAGGTGGCTGCTGAGTAAACTCAACAGGCTTGTGGACACTGCCACAAAAGAGCTTGACGCATACCAGTTTGATTCCACTTTCAAGGCCATCAGAGGTTTTGCCTGGGAAATCCTTGCTGATAACTATCTGGAACTCGTAAAAGGCAGGCTTTATGGCGATGAGCCCGAAGGCAGGAGAGCAGCCCAGTATGTGCTTTACATGACGATGAAAACTCTCTCGCTTCTACTTGCACCCTTTACACCTTTCTTTGCGGAAGAGCTGTATTCCAGGTTTAGCGATGAAAGTGTTCACACACAGGCCTGGCCGGCAGTCGATGAAACCTTCATAAAAGAAGAAGCCGAAGCCGCAGGGGAACTGATCAAGGATATCACAGGTGAGGTCCGCAGATACAAGTCCGACCTGGGAATGGCGCTTAATGCCCCCCTGAAAAAGCTTGAGATCTACAATGCGAATATCGATACAGGGGATATTGCAGGTGCCACAAACTCGGAAGTTGAGTTGATGGAAGGTGCCCCTTCCTTTGAATATATGCCAGTGGAAGTTAAGCCCAATATGGGTATCCTGGGCCCCCGATTCAGAAAAGATGCAGGCGCTGTCGTGAAAGCTCTCAAGGCAGAGGATCCTGCTGCGGTTGAAGCCCAGGCAGCTTCGGGAAAGATAAACGTTACTGTAAACGGCAAATCGATCGAACTCGAACCCGAAGCCGTAGAGATAAGGAAAGAAGTGATCTCAGGCGGCAGGGAAGTCGATGTGCTTGAAGTCAGAGGTGCGGTTGTTGTAATTGTAAGGTAAGCTTTTCTGCTTACCTTTTTTCAGAAAAGACGTCCGTTATGATTCAAACGATGTTTATTTTTCCAGCTTTTTAAGAACATCTGAAAGCAGGATATCTTGAGGTCAGATTTCATAAATTCAAATTTCGATTTTAATTCAAATTCCGATTTTAGTTCAAATTTCGATTCTAATTTAAATTCCGATCTTAATTAAACTCCGGATTTAATCCTGGGCACAAGGTGTAAAACCGATTTTCTGATATTACTTTTCCGATTATTACCGGAGTGTTATTTTTAAAGGTCGCAAGAACAAACTCTTAGTTTGCAACAGGAACAAAAATTTATAAATTGCTCAGCTTAGGTTGAGGATTTCTACGAAGCCGGAATCTCGAAAACCGAGCATTTAGAATTAGCCTCTCACTTTAAAAGATTTTTGGCGTCATAAAAGCTCAGGATAAATGGGGAGTCGTAAAGTGACTATCTAACTTTACATTGCGATGGAATTAGTCAACCAGATGTTAGTATCCGGACTTTGCCGATTTTCCCAGGGATAAGTAGAATTATTTAAATAAAGTGAAAAAATATGAACTCGCCTTTCCAATGTGAAAGTTTATATACATCTAGGTAATCTGTTTCAGAAATGTATTATTTAGACCTGGAGTTCTTATGACAAAAGTAGAAAAGGTACTACTGCTGCTCAAAAATATGGTGTACGAAAGCACCAGCCCGCAGGAAACTATCAAATTTGCGAAGTATTACAGAAGTAAAGGGCTCGACGTGCTGGTTATTCTCTGGGG
>CAZSVY010000054.1:0-9751 GCA_964610495.1 uncultured Methanosarcinales archaeon | reverse complement strand
ATCTGTGCAGAAATCTGTCCCACAAAAGCTCTCGAACTGGGGCCCATTCATGAAATTGCAACCGGGCTTGATGCGCCTGCGGTGATGATGGACCTTGAGAAGTGTACCTTCTGCAGGATGTGCTCAAATCTCTGCCCTGTGCATGCCATCACCTTTGAGGCTGTGGGAGAAGTCCCTGATGAGAAGCAGTACCCGAAGTACGATACTTACGTTAAGATAAACGAGAAGTGCCTCCCCTGCGTACTCTGTGAGGGAGCCTGCCCTCAGGATGCAATCGAAGTGGAGTTTACCTTCCCGAAAAAGGAAGAGATCGCGCCTTTAAAGGAAGGGGCCGAAGGAGAGATTGCAATTGACACGGATAAGTGTAATTTCTGCGGAATCTGTGCCCGGTTCTGTGACGCCTTTATCCTGCTTGAGCGTGAACCCACGCCTGAAAATCCCGTGCCTTTCGAGCAGATCCTTGTGGATGAGGACAAATGCGACTATTGTGTGCTCTGCCAGGATCTCTGCCCGGAAGAAGCAATAAAGGTTAAAGGGGAACGCCCCTGCGAGGCTCCCAAGGTTGAAGGAAAAGTTAAGGTAGACGAGCTGAAGTGTACGCAGTGCGCTCGCTGTAAGGCGGTCTGTCCGTATGAAGCCGTAGACCTGCAAAAACCCATGGAAGGGGAACTGAGCCTTATTGAAGTGAACCTGAAGGAATGCGACCCTCAGGGCTGCCGCGGCTGTTTCAACGTCTGCCCTTCGGAACTCTGGTATGTGCCGACAGACCCTGAAGACCCGCGAAAAATTGCTTTTGCGGAAGATTTCTGTACTTACTGCGGAGCCTGTGTGAAAGCTTGCCATCTTGCGGCTATCAAAGTAGAAAGGACCGAGATTCATCACACCGAAATTCCTGATACACCCTGGGCTGCCCAGTGGAGAGACGCAATCGAGTCCCTGAAGACAGGAGTAAGGAAAGGAGTTGACCGTGCAGTATTAAGGGAAACCGAGACGCTTAAAGCCCAGAAGTTCATGGGCATAGAGCCCCCGGGAGTTGATACGGAAATGCTTGCAGCCGTGCAGGCAAAGCTTGAGGCCTTAACGCCAGCCCTCAGGAGTGCTAAAGTCCGGAAACTCTGGGAAACCGACTCCCCGAAGAATGCAGCTGCAGCCGTAAAAAAGAAAATCGAAGGCTGAAAGGCCAGAGGAAAGAAGCTGGATCAGGAATACTGCAAAATCAGGACTGGAGAAATAAACGGAGAGAGCTGAAGGCTGTAACTGGCTGTGAGTTATTACTTGCCCGAACCCGGCCTCAGAAGCCGCATTTCTCCTTTACGACCATTACAGGAATTTTTGAATGCCGGAGCACGTTTCCTGCGACGCTGCCCAGGAGCAGCCTGTCAAGACCTGTCTTTCTAACGGTGCCCATAATGATAATATCCATTTTTTCCTCTTCGGCGTACCGGATCAGCTCTTCGGCAGGATGTCCTTCAAGCAGGACGGACTCTACATCGACGTTTTCCAGTTCTCCTACTCCTTTTACATAATTTACGGCCCTGCAGCCCTCTTTCTTCAAGGCTTCGTGCATTCTCTCCCAGTCAAAGTCCACAGCCATCGAAGAAAAGTACTCTGTGGATACTACATAAACCGCGTAAACCGTTCCTCCGCTCAGCCTGGCAAGTTCTATCCCTTTATTGGCAGCAACTCTTGAGCAGACCGAGTCGTCAGTTGCAATCATTATTTTCTTAAAAGTAACGTTCCCTATGCAGAATCCCCATTTACCTATTCACCTGCAAGAAATATAACAGCATCGGAGGTTGGAAAGTGAAAAGCTCAGCTAACATGAAAAAGTTGACCTGAAAAATCGGTTTATACTGCAAAACTATTTTTCCCTGGAAATTATAATACAAAGATAATGATAAGTAATGAAAATTACGAGAAGCTGGAAGAAAAGGCAAAAGAACTGGGAGCAAAGAGCGTAAGGCTGTTTCCTGCAGAAGATATCGTGGTCGAAGACCGAACCGTTTTAAAATGTGTTTTTGGATGCAATGGTTACGGAAGCCGGGTCTGTCCTCCTTATATCCCCACAGTGAGCGAATTTAAAAAAATGCTTGCAGACTATAAATCTGCCCTTCTTGTTGAGTGGAAGTCTGAGAACGTTTTTTCCAGGGAGGTCAGCGAGAACTTCGTAAAATTCAGCGTCGAACCACCTGAAGATGAAACCGTAAAACAACAATTCCAGAATAACCTGAAAACAATATTGAAAGACCGCAAAGAAACGATCCAGCCCGGAGTTCTGGAGCTTGAAAAACTCGCCTGGACCCTTGGTTATAATACTGCTCTCGCAACCTTTCCAGGCATGTGTACCTGGTGTGCCACAAGCGACTACTCGAGCGTAAAATGCGCCGGAGAGAAAGGTCCCTGCCACCACCCGACTTTGCGCAGGCCGTGCCTTATGGGACTTGGAATCAGAATGGATAGAACCCTTGAAAAAATCGGTACTCCCCTGCAGAAATTCCCAATGGATGATACAGCTCCCTCGCCTTTCACACTGATATTGCTTGATTGAAGGAAAAGGCAGCGATATTAAAGTAAACCAAATTATTTATTTCCGGAGAGGCTGTACGGGTTCAAAACTATAATTCTATATATGGGGAAAAATTATTGTATAATTATGGCAGACTTTATTGGAAACTTTCTCTCCAGTTTGAAACAAAACATTCCATATCTAAAAGACCATGAAGTAAATCGTGAAGTAGCTCTTGGAATAATCCTGCACTTATTCGTCTTCCTCTGTTTTATAATTATATTTTACCTGTTAGTAAGAACGTTCGCTTAATTTCAAAAGACCATAACTTGATATAACCTTGCCTCAGGACGAACAGGATACCTGAACACCTGGAACCCCGATAAGAAAACAGTACGGTTTATAAAATAACTTTCAGGACTGAAATGCCGGACTTGAAAAAACAAAAAGCGGTGGCCTGCAAGGACACACCACTTATTATTTGAATAAGTCCCACACCACCACAATTTGAATAAGTCCTGCGTGTTTCAATAGTCCTGCGTGTTTCAATAATGCATTTTATAAACCGATAATACCTGTTGCAAACCGATAACATGTGTTATAGTACCGCGTGCCACAAACGTATACTGTGTTACAAACGTAATCATATGTTAAAACACATATAGCTGTTATAAACACACACTCCGTGTTACAAACACTGTAACGCTATCCTGTAAAGCTTCACGCACTCTGCATTATATCGAAAATTCTCTCTGCCTCGCGGATTATATAATTTGCCTCTTCGCTTTCGATTCTACCTTTCATTTCCATAATTGAAACACATTCGATGTAAAAGCCAAGTTTAATCAAAGCCGTATCAGTGTCTCCAGCTTCAAGATAATGGATTGCATACCTGAGTTTTGCGTTGAGAAGATCCTTTGCAGATGGCTCTATGTCTAAAGAGTTCACATGTGCTTTGAGTTTTTTCAGTTCTTTTACAGAATCTGTTTCAGCGGGCTCTTCATCCACAGGTTCTTCATCCACAGGTTCTTCCTCAGAAGTCCCGAGTGTGAACATATAGATATCGTAGTTTCCATTGCGGTTGTCTGTCCATACAATTTTAGCGCCGTAGATATCATCTGCCCACTGCTCAGATTCACTGGTTGTTATCTGCATTTCTTCGGAAGTGGAGAGGTTGTACATGTAGATATCAGGGTTATCCCATCCGTTACCATTGCGATAATCCGTCCAGATTATCCTGTCTTCATAAATAGCAGGATACCGCTGTTCGGATTCATTGTCGGTTATCTGGATTTCTGTAGAGTTTACAAGGTCGTACATATAGATATCAGAGTTTCCGTTACGGTCGTCTTCCCACACGAACCTATCACCATAGATGTCAGGCCTGACGTCAGAAGACACGTTCGTAACAAGCCGGGTTTCCTCGGATGTGGAGAGGTTATACATGTAGATATCTCCATCTGCGATCTGGTGTGAGTACAGGGGCTCTCCGTTACGCCCGTCTATCCACAGGATTTTGTCGCCATGAATTGCAGGGAAAGTCTTCCATGATTCATTCGTGGTGAGCCGGGTTCCCTTTGAAGTAGAAAGGTTATACATGTAAACATCCCAGTTTCCTTCAGGCCAGTGGTCCGAATCCAGACTTCCTCCTCCATTGCGCCCGTCCAGCCAGACTAGCCTGTCTTCATAGAGAGCAGGAGCGTACTGATCAGAGCCGTTTAGAGTGATCCGGGTTTCCGTGGAGGTGGAAAGATCGTACACATAGATATCCCAGTTCCCGTTACGGGAATCCTCCCAGGCTATCCTGTCTCCGTAGATAACAGGAGAGTACTTCAAGGATGTATTGTTGGTTATCTTCATTTCCTCGCCAGTGGAGAGATTATGCGCATAGATATCAGTAGTTTCATAGCTTTCCCCGTTGCGATAATCTTCCCATACAATCACGCTGCTGAACGTAGCAGAGTTGCTTTGATCAGCTTTGTCGGTGGTAATCTGAGTCTCATCTCCCTCTGCCACCGCTGCAGTTGCTGTTCCTGCAGATATTAATAATAAAGAAATAAAAAAACAAATCGTCAACATATTTTTAATTTTCATAACATTCCCCCGAAATTAAAGCTGTCTGGAGATTAGTTTTCCAGGCACTTTAATATTTACTTTAGTATATATCAAGGAATATGAAATTTATATAAGAATTTAAGAAATTGTATGAGTAAAAGTAAATATTTGTTCTAAATTGTATATCTATAGCGCAATTTGTCTCTTTACTTATGTTGAGTTAGTGTGTGAGAGCACGGCTGTGCAGAACCTGCTTTCATGCGGACTAAAATATTGATCGGTTAAAGCACATTATATGTCCGGCTGACAACTTTATTTAAAGTGCATATGGCAAAAAATTGACAACTCTAAAACAAAAGCTCTCAGTGGTTCTGCCTTCATAGCCGGCCTGTTGGTAAAGTTCATAGGCTGGAATGTAAAAGAGTAAAGCACAGAGAAATGTACGCTCTTAAATTAATTTAAGCAAAAAATAAACCGTCTACAGCCCGTAGACACAGAAAAAAGGAGCACGGATACAGAGATTCCGTACGTTCAATATTTTTAGTGGTTATCGAAATTGATTGGATTTTCCCGTGCCTCTGGAAGAAGCTAAAAGCCCGCAAATTCATATAAGCACACTCCAGAAGTACCGCCATAATCCGAGAGGAGATTTTCTCTGGGCTGGCAGACGCTTAAAATAATTTCCGATAAGAATAGATCTGCCGGGAAGCGGCCGACACTTCTTTATTTATTTTGTTAGGTAGGCTGTCAATTTAAGTGCTTCACTCTTATATACAGAGATACCTTTATACATTCTGTCATACCTTTTACATTCAATTTCTTACTCAACAATTACTCTATAACTACCTGTAACTGCCAGTGCAGCACCTAAAAGAGCTAAGAGAGGAATCTAGCGCAGAAGAAGGGTTTAAAAATAAGAGCAAAAATAATGAGCCGATGGACTTAAAACCGAAGGGAGAACAAAAAGAAGCTAATTTGAAAGCGTTAACGAAGAATTAAGGAAAACTTAAGAGGATTACAAAAAATTAAAGAGAATTAAGGCGCTTCCTGCTTAGATTCGGGTGAAAATATGGAAAAATACGATTACAGTGAACTTGGGCTGAAAGCCGGGCTTGAAATTCACCAGCAGATGGATTCGAAGGAGAAGCTGTTCTGCAGGTGTCCGACCCTGATCAGGGATGTCAGGGATTCGGACTTTGAATTTTTCAGGTATCTCAGGGCTACGGAAAGCGAGATGGGAGAAAAGGACAGGGCTGCGGTGGAGCAGACCAAGATCAGGAGGAAGTATATCTACAAGGCATATGATACGACCTGCCTTATAGAGAATGATGAGGAGCCTCCAAGAGAACTCAATAAGGAAGCCCTGGAGATTTCCCTCGGGATTGCAAAACTCTTTAACATGAAGCCTGTCGACCAGATGCACGTTATGAGGAAGATCGTGGTGGACGGATCGAACACGAGCGGGTTTCAAAGGACCGGGTTTCTTGCAAGCGACGGGTATATTGAGACCTCCGACGGGCGCTGCGGGATTGATAGCCTCTGCGTGGAAGAAGAAGCTGCCCAGAAAATAGAGGAAATCGGAGATTCGATAGTTTATTCCCTGGACAGGCTGGGAATCCCGCTTGTGGAAATCGCGACTGCACCGGATATCAAGTCTCCTCGCCAGGCAAGAGAGGTTGCCGAGCAGATAGGAATGGTCCTCAGGTCTACAGGGAAAGTAAAGAGAGGGCTTGGCACGATCAGGCAGGATGTAAATATCTCAATTGCCGAAGGTGCAAGAGTAGAAATAAAGGGCGTGCAGGCGCTTGACCTCATAGAAGATATCGTCCGCAGGGAAGTTGAAAGGCAGTTGAACCTTCTTTTTATCCGGCAGGAACTTATGGAAAGAAAAGCGTTTGTCTGCGAGGAAATCTACGACGTAACAGGGCTTTTCATAGACACAAAATCCAAGGTCCTGCAAAAAGGTGTGAAAAAAGGCGCAATCCTTGCCGCCCTCCTCAGGAAATTCGAGGGACTTGTAGGCAAAGAAGTCCAGCCAGGAAGAAGGCTCGGAACCGAATTTTCAGACAGGGCAAAGACTGCGGGCGTAGGAGGGATTTTCCACACCGATGAACTTCCTAACTACGGGATAACTGAGAAGGAAGTCCAGACCGTCAGGGACGCAATAGGTGCACACCCCGGCGATGCCGTTATAATGGTTGCGGACGAGTCCGAAAAAGCCAGGCTTGCAATCGAAGCGGTTATTGCAAGGGCAAAAGAGGTCCTAGAAGGAATTCCTGAAGAAACCCGAAGAGCCCTTCCCGATGGAAACACTGCCTATATGCGTCCCCTTCCGGGGGCAGCAAGGATGTACCCCGAAACCGATGTGCCTCAGATCGAAATTTCACAGGAATACTTCGATTCAATCGAGACTCCCGAACTTCTTACCGAGCGGGCGAAACGTTTTGTCTCCGAAAACGGCCTGAATAGAGAGCTTGCCGAAAAAATAGCTTATTCAAAGTACCTTCCTCTCTTTGAAAGCCTGATCGAGATCTACAGGAAAGACGCAAACGTAAATTCAACCCTGATTGCCAGAACTCTGGTAGGGATCGTTCCGGAAATCCGGAGAAACGGGGTCGAAACCGAAAACCTTACGGATGAGCACTTCAAAGGGCTTTTTGCAGCCATCTCAAACCAGGAGATTGCAAAGGAAGCCATCCAGGACCTTTTGACAGCTCTTGCAAAAGAGCCGGAACTGAGTACCCCGGAAGCGATTTCAAAGCTTGGGCTTAGCGCCTTTGACCCTGAAGAGGTCGAAAAATTCATCAAGAAAACGGTCAGGGAAAGAGGAGACTTTATCAGGGAAAAAGGCCCGGCAGCTCTTGGCCCCCTCATGGGCATTGTCATGAAGGAATACAGAGGCACGGTTGACGGAAAAATCCTTAGCCAGATGCTGAAAAAGGAACTGGATAGTTTCATTAATCAGGGGTAACTTCCTTCTTTATTTTTATTCTTTTTTTATTCTTGTTTTATTCTTTTTTATTCTTGTTTTATTCTTTTTTTATTCTTGTTTCTGACTTTCCGCAGATGTCTTCAAAAAAATAACAATTTTCCTGTTATCGTTTTTGGAGATTTATTCGAAAATTTGCAGTTATTATCTCAACTAAAGCCTAGGGAAATGGCTGTTGGAGGTTCTCAATAAAGGCAAAATGCCGAAAATTTTGGAAAATTTCAAAAATACATGTTTGAGTAACGGGGTGTTTTTCAGAAAAAACGATAGCAGGAAAAATTGTGAAAATTGAAAGGACATCTGCGGAAAGTCGGTTTTCTCATCTACCTCCTCTTCTTTTTTGCCTTCCCCTTTTCCTTTTCTCGCCTTCCTCTACTTCTTTTTTGTCTTCCCCTTTTCCTTTTCTCCCTTTACTTTTCTTCACTCTTTCTTTTTCTTCCAGGCTCAGGTCTTAAGGAGATCGGATTCTATCAGCAGGATACATTAAGCTGAAATGAGGATTTTTGAGTCTGAATATGATTATCTAATATAATCTATAATTCTTGAATTATAGACAAATCAATGGGGGGTAAGATTGCTTAAACTAGGATATAAAATTGCGCCTGAACAGTTTCCTCCGTCGGAGATGCTGCAGCAGGTCATAACTGCTGAAAAGGCAGGCTTTGAAAGTATTGATGCCAGTGACCATTTCCACCCCTGGAGTGAAAGCGGGCAGGCCTGTTTTATCTGGAGCTGGCTTGGTGCGGCAGCTGTGAGTACTCAAAGCATAGAACTGGGAACAGGCTTGACCTGCCCTATTCTGCGCTATAACCCTGCTGTTATTGCTCAGGCTGCTGCAACCGTATCCTCGCTTGCCGGGGGACGTACCTATCTTGCAGTTGGAACAGGGGAAGCTTTAAACGAGTATCCCGTAACCCTCGAATGGCCGGAATATGACGAGCGTCAGATACGAATGATAGAGGCAATCGGACTTATCCGTGAACTCTGGACAGGGCAGAAGGTCAGCTTTGATGGGTGTTACTACCGGACAAAGAGCGCCAAACTATATACGCTGCCTAAAAACAATATTCCGATCTATATTTCCTCTCTCGTGCCCGAAAGTGCCTATGTTGCAGGTTACTATGGAGACGGCCTTTTAACCGTAGGAGGGGGGTCGGATACGCAAAAGTGTGAGCAGATTCTTTCCGAGTTTGAAAAAGGAGCCAGGGACTCAGGTAAGAATTCGGAAAACCTGCCAAAGGCAATAGAGCTTTTTGTTGACTATGGGGAAGATCCTGAAGCATCCATCGAAAACTTCATGAAGTACTGGGCTGGAGCGCTTATACCTGCCCTTTTCGTGAATAAAATCTACACTCCGGAGATGTCTGCTCAGAATGGGAAAGTTGTGGGCCCGGATACGATACGAAAGAATGCTTGCTTTTCGGAAAATCCCGAAGACCACATTAATTTTGTAAAGAAATATATTGACCTGGGTTTCACACACATTTATCTCCATTCGGCAGCCTCAGACCAGATAACTTTCCTTGAAGCTTACGGAAAGGATGTTTTACCGGCGTTAAAAGAGATGGGATGAACTCCCTTTTCATTTTTTTAATTTCTATATAGACACCGTTTATATAGATGCCGCTTTTGAGGCTTCTGCTCTAAGAAGATTTTATGACCTGAAGGCAGAATGCCCTGACTTCAGTCATGGGATGAATGCCGTCAATTTTATAACTTTTAACTTTTTTGAGTTCTGAAATTTATTTATGGTCTACTCTCCTACAGTTCTATGATGATTTGAGGCAACAGATGCCGTGTTTACCCAGATAAGACCAGAAGGTTATTCTGGAAAAAGCCTTCTCAAAACTGGCATGTTTGGACCTTATTCAAAGACCTGTAATGTTTATGGTTATTTGAGGTGTGTTTATGATCGAAGATATGACGCATGTAATGTTATTCGTCAAAGACTATAATGAGGCGCTTGACTTTTATACGAATAAACTTGGTTTTGTAAAAGTCGCAGATGTTAGCCCGGCACCAGGATGGCGCTTTTTGTCCGTCGCCCCAAAAGGTCAGGGTACGGAAATAATTCTCCATGTGCCCAACGCTGCAATGCAAGGCGAGGCCGAAGCAAAGCGGGAAGCCGAACTCATAGGTAAAACTCCAGCCTTGATGTTTAAAGTCGATGATTGCAAGAAGACGTGCGATGAGCTAAGATC
>CAZSVY010000053.1:0-6997 GCA_964610495.1 uncultured Methanosarcinales archaeon | reverse complement strand
AAAATCTCAAAAAATGATGGTAATTATGGAAACTCCGTGTCAGAAGATTGTGTGGGATCTGGTCCCCGCAATAAGGGCCAGTCTTGCAATCGAACTTGTGAAAAAAGGACAGTCACAGGCAACGTCGGCAAAATTGCTGGGGATTGCCCCATCGGCAGTTTCCCAGTACATTTCCGGAAAAAGAGGGTACAGGATCGAGTTTCAGGGCGAGACGAAAGAATTGATCGAAAAACTTGCTCAGGACCTGATCGACAATAAGGCCTCTGACTTTGTAGTAAGGATCTGTGAGATCTGCGTAAGTGCCAGAGGAATTGAAAAGAAGTGCAATAGCGGCTGCGTCCCGGAAGAACAGGCCAACAACAAAACGCAAGATAAAGAAGAAGATAAAACAGAAAATAAAACAGAAGATAAAGCGGAAGATAAAGCAGAAGACTGACCAGAATCCGAAGCATAAAGCCGACTTTTATCGGTTCCTTTATCGTTTTTCGATTTCCTGTTGCCGGTATCCCTTCAGTTTTTAGATATGTTCTTTCAATAAGAAATTGTTCAATAAATATGTTCTCGATAACTATATTTAAGATAAGATGAATTCACAATTGTGAATTTCTGTAAATTGCCTGTATGTTGCAGCAGTACTGGCCGCTCCAATTCCGGATTTTCAGGCTGATTGAAGCTAAATTCGAGAAACTGTAATGAGGCCTGAAAAAGGTTTGAGTGAAAAAACATACATCACTGGCAGTTTATAATATAGTCTAAGGGAATAAAAGGGAAAATAAAAACTACATGGAGCCTGGGAGAAATAAGCTGCAGGAGACGGTAGATAATATGGGACGAATCTATTCCGATATAACCTGGACAATTGGCAATACGCCTCTTGTCAGGCTAAACCGCATAACAGAAGGTCTGCATGCGGATGTATTAGCTAAAGTAGAATCCTTTAATCCTATGGGAAGTGTGAAGGACAGAATAGGGCTGGCAATGGTCGAAGAAGCCGAACGTGAAGGAAAAATCAAAAAGGGCACCACCATTGTTGAAGCCACCAGCGGCAACACCGGCATTGCACTTGCAGGCGTCTGTGCGGCCCGTGGCTATAAGCTCATACTGGTTATGCCTGAGACCATGACATTAGAACGAAGAAAACTGCTCAAGGCTCTGGGAGCAGAACTCGTCCTGACCCCGGGAGCAGATGGGATGAGAGGGGCAGTCAATAAAGCCGAGCAAATGGCTGCCGACGATCCTGCGCTTTACTTTATAACCCAGCAATTCCAGAACCCTGCAAATCCTGAAATTCACAGAAGGACAACGGCCGAGGAGATCTGGAGAGATACGGACGGCAAAGCGGATGTAATTGTGGCAGGGGTGGGAACAGGCGGAACTATAACAGGTGTTGCCAGCGTGATCAAAAAAAGGAAACCTGCTTTTAAGGCAATTGCAGTCGAACCTGCCGAATCTCCCGTACTCAGCGGAGGGAACCCTGGCCCGCACAGGATCCAGGGAATCGGTGCAGGTTTTGTTCCTGATGTACTTCGGCTTGAGCTGGTCGATGAGGTAATCAAAGTTACCGGAGACGATGCCGCTGCTACAGCCCGGCGACTGGCAAAGGAAGAAGGGATCCTTGCAGGAATATCTTCAGGCGCTGCTACCTATGCTGCACTGCAGGCCGCATCCAGGGAAGAAATGAACGGGAAGACAATTGTTGTGATCTTGCCGGATACGGGAGAGCGCTATCTGAGCACTGACCTGTTTGAGTAAGCTATCACCAACTGTTTGATTGAAGTGTCCTCGATTATTTGACTGGTCATCAAATGACTGGCTGATCGATCATAGATTTGAGAATTAAAATCGGAAGATTTCAAATGGGAATCAGGGAAGATATAGAAACCGTTTTTAAAAAAGACCCCGCAGCAAGGTCTACACTTGAGGTAATCTGCTGCTATCCGGGCCTTCACGCTATCTGGATACACAGGGTATCCCACTCGCTCTGGAATAAACACTTCTACTTTCTTGCCCGTCTGCTCTCTCATATCTCCAGAATGTTGACAGGTATTGAAATCCATCCCGGGGCAAAGCTTGGAAGACGGGTTTTCATAGACCACGGGTCCGGAGTGGTGATCGGAGAAACTGCCGAAGTGGGGGATGACGTCCTGATATATATGGGGGTTGTATTAGGCGGGACAGCCCTGGAAAAGACAAAGCGTCATCCTACTATTGAAAACGACGTGGTTGTCGGTTCAGGAGCAGCCGTACTTGGGCCAATTACTGTTGGAAGAGGGGCTAAAATAGGCGCAGGCTCGGTTGTGATCCGGCCAGTCCCGGCCGGAGCTACGGTCGTGGGAGTTCCTGCAAGAATTGCGGAGCCACGTCCCCCGGTTTCTGTAGGGCAACTTGACCATGATAAGCTGCCTGATCCTGGACTTATTGTGATAAGCCAGATACTTGACCGGCTGAGCAGGTTAGAAGACGAGTTCCAGGCACATGAAGAGGTAATTTCCGGACATGGGGAAACTCCTCAAGGAACAGTACTTAAGGACGAGCAAATTTATTCCCTGCTAAAAGACGTGATCGACCCTGGGGTAGGGATGGATATCGTCAAACTGGGCCTGGTCAAGGAAGTAATAGTCGACGGGCCAACTGTAGACGTAAACCTTGTATTGACAACAAGCTCCTGCCCCATGATTGAGTACTTTAAGGATCAGGTTCGGCGAAAAGTCCTGAGTGCTGGCGGGATAGAAAAAGTTAATGTTAATATCCTTGATGAGCCCTGGAGCTGGGATCGATTCAAAAAATAGGTAGAATACTCCTGAAAAATCCTGATCTGCTTAATAATAAAACGGATTTATCCAGGGCTTCCAGCATTAGTCGTATCTACCTATATTTTTATTGTTACCGTTTTCTGCAGGGTACCATGAAGAGCCTGATGAAGAATATCCTGCACCGATACAGGGAGAGTTTGATTTCAGGTGGTAATCATGTTTACTCCTATTTACAAAGAGAGGGGCTACATAGATGTCTGTAGTTGAACTTGCGTTTTTATAAGTTCCACCCAAATTGTTGTATATACAGTTGTTTTCCAGCACAATTTTATGTGTCTCGGGGAGATAATTAATTACTGCATATCCTGTCCCATCAGGATCCTTTGTGCGCTTCTGGGTACCAACAATTATGTTATTGCGGACAATAGTTTTATATCCCGTTCCCTGAGGGGAAAGATCAACCGAGTGATCTAAATCTCCGGAAGAAGGATACATGTTAATAATGGCTCCATGATATATCCCGTCAAATACATTATTTTCAATAAGAGTATCAAAAAACCCACTGGTCACTATCCCTCCTACCCAATTAATACTTGGATTCGTACCGGTATTGTAGAGGGTGTTGTGATGTATATGGACATTTTTTGCCTCTTTTCTGGAGTATGAGTCCTCGTATCCTATCAGCCATATCCCGGGCCCATAAGTGTTACTGATAGTATTATTATACAGCTCTACTTCATTAACGACGCCTGTCGTTTTTTCAATCAGAATTCCAGCGCCGCCTGCACTCCAGTGGTAAAAAGAATCGATTACATTATCGTGGAATTTTACGTGGTTTGAGTTCATTGCTCTAAGCCCGCCATTAGTTCTGCAGGTAATTCTGTTTTTCCAGGCCTCTATGTTCTTACTATCAATAGCAAACAGACCATCATGTCCCAGTTTATACACTTTGTTGTTGTAAAACTTGATATTGGAGCTTCTCTCTAATTTTAGCCCGTCTCCGTGACCATCATGCATATACATACCATGAACGTCTATATGCTTAGAATCAAGAAAATGGATCATATTGTAATATCCTTGCCCTCTCTTTTTATTTTTATTATTGTCATGGTTCCCGTCAATTTCGAATCCTTTTATTGTGACTCTGTGGACTCCGTCACTGTCCATCTGTGTTATCATGGGCTTGCCCACTGTCCAGTCTGCATTGTCCTCAAGTTTAATTACAGCTGTACGGTCTCCCTCAAGGACTGTATTGCTCTCAATTAAAATACTGTCAGAAATAACGCATGTAGTGTTACCTTTCAAGTGAACAGTTGAATACTCCGGATTTTCTGCAACATATGCAAGAGCCTGATTTATTTCTACCTGATCATCAATACCATCACAGGTGAAGTTTCCACTTCCATCGGCAGCCACATACACGATTTTATTTGAGGGCTTGGAAAAAAAGCCGGACTCTATAGATTGAAAAATAAGTATTCCCAGTAAAATTGAGAAAAAAATAATTACAAGGGATATTCCTATTTTATCCCTATTTTGCTGTATGTATCTCAGAAGTTTTCCATTCATTTTTATCCCATATTTAAATTATAAACTTCTAATGTTGAAAAAAACCAGGGAAAAATTATGGATAAAAGTGCGGAAATAATCAGTCTTTCATTTTTTAAAAAATTTAGAGAATTTATTGCACTAACGATTTCCATAATTTATCCCGAGAAGCAGTTAATAGCTTTCTTAGCAAAGTATAGCATACGAAATTTAAGGTTTACAAAGAAAATGTATTTGTCTCAAGTATCTTAGTATTTTTTGAATATAAATGGATTTTTTAAAGATAAGTGGATTTTATTCATACGCATGGGGACTTTTATCAATAACCGGAATATAAGGCTTATTAATGTTACTAGTTTTTATTGCAAAATCATAGACCTTTTAAATTTTTGATTCACATATGTGAATTTAACATATAGATAACTTATATTTATAATAAACTGATTTAATGAATCTAATAAGTAGTATTTAGAAAATGTGTATGCCAGAGGCAAACAATGTTTACCCGATTGTCTAAACATTATAAGCCGGGTATCTGGAGTTCTATGAAGCTGGACATCTGGAGTTCTATGAAACAAATGCTCAATTGAACTGGGCAGTCGCTCTTTGTTTTAAATGAAATAAAGTACAGAAAATTTAATAACGATATGGGTAGAAGTACTGTTTATGGGAGATAGGGAAAAAATGTGGGATTTGCTGCATCTTTGAACATACTCTTTACAGTTATAGAATTCATCGGAGGACTCTTAACAAACAGTTTAGCACTGCTGGCTGATGCATTGCATGATTTTGCTGACAGTTTTGCATTTAATAGTAGCCTGGCTTGCAGAAAAGAAAGCAAAAAAGCCTGCAACGAGTAAAATGACTTTCGAATATCGGAGGTTATCTCTTTTATCTGCCGTATTTGCCACTATTGTGCTTATAGCCGGGTCATTGTTAATACTGTCCCAGGCCATACCGCGTCTGATAAATCCGGAACCCGTAAATGCCGAAGGAATGGTTTTAATTGCAATCATTGGGATCATCATAAACGGTCTGGGATATTTCAGGTTGAAGAAAGGGATGAGCCAGAACGAAAAAATCTTGTCATGGCATCTTCTCGAAGATATTATGGGATGAATATTCCTGCTCATCGGAGCAATAATTATCAGGTTCTGGAACGAATCTGTTATTGATCCCATAATGGCGATAGGATTCACGATTTTTGTATTATGGGGAGTTTCGAGAAATGCAAAGGAAACACTTAATCTTCTTTACAGGGTGTTCCTGCGTATATCGATATTGACAGGGTTAAGGAATCTATCCTATCGGTTGAAGGAGTGAAAATGGTTCATGATATCCATAATGGTCTCTGGAAGGAGAAACGGATATTTTAACAGCTCATATCGTTGTCGAAGACAAATATCTACAAAAACCGGATAATGTGAGGCAGTCCATTAAAAGCGAATTAGAAAAACATCACATAGAACACTCAACGCTTGAATTGGAAAGTGAAGGAGCTTGTTCTGGAACAGTATGTGTTTTGAATAAGTAAATGATTTAAAAAGCATTTCTATAGATAAGCCGATCCCAAAACTCCAAATTACTCCTTTGAACCTCGGATTTAAGTAACCAATGAAACTTCTGATTATTAAAGCAATCCTGAATAATTCTGATTCCTGAATAATTCTGAGGATTAGAGAATAGAAACGGGTTTGGAATCAACTTGATTGATACGTATTCTATGAATTATCTCATGATTGCGTTTTGATTTTCCGGATAATATCAATAAAGTATTTAGTTTCCCTTTTTACATCGTCACTGCACACAACTGCAGAAATTGCGACCAGGCTGTCAGCTCCGTTTTTAATAACACTCTCGCAATTTTCTTTATTTATTCCGCCGATAGCAACTACAGGAAGCTTTATTGCAGCTTTGACTTCCCTTATCTTAAGAGGACCGATGCCGTTTCCTGCATCTTTTTTTGTAGCAGTATCGAATATGGGGCCAAGACCTACGTAGTCAGCCCCGGCTTTTTCCGCCAGGATTGCTTCTTCCCTGTCATGGACACTAAGGCCGATTATCTTATCCCGGCCAAGGAGCCGTCTTGCTGTTTCAAGGGGCATGTCGTCCTGGCCGATATGGATCCCGTCCGCATCAACTGCTAAAGCAACATCGATCCTGTCGTTTACCAGGAATATTGCCCTGTCGTTGCATATCCTCTTGATTTCGGAGGCTTCTTCGACCATCGCTCTCGTACTTTTATCTTTTTCCCGGTACTGAACAATCTTGCAGCCTGACTCGACTGCCTCCCTGACATCGGATAAAGTCCCTTTCTTTGAGAGTGCGGAATCTGTCACGAGATAAAAGTCGATTTCTTTCAAAAGGGAACTTTTCCGGCTGAAATCTTTCTGGTTCATATACTTAAATCCGTCCAGTTTATACGTTTTTCAAAAAGGCCTTTTTATAAATCTACTTTATTCTATTTACAGTTCTTCTCTTTTTCTTCTGAACTTGTGGTTCTTCTTTTTCTTCTAAGTTTACGGTTCTTTTTTCTTCTAAGTTTACGGTTCTTTTTTCTTCTAAGTTTACGGTTCTTTTTTCTTCTGAACTTACTTTTCTTCAAAATTCATCATACTTTTTGCTTCCTCATCCGACAGGTTGAACACTTCGTCATAGAGGTTAACCTTGAAACTTCCGGGCCCGCTTGATTTCCC
>CAZSVY010000052.1:0-4739 GCA_964610495.1 uncultured Methanosarcinales archaeon | reverse complement strand
AATATTCTCATTTGTCTTAAGTGTTTTAAGTGTTCACTTTAATCAGTTCTGGCAGAAGGACTATAGACTTTGCTGTACTGGCCTGAAAAGATATTTCTATAAAGCCGAGAAATATATAATTCAGATTAAATTAGATTAAATTAGATTCAGACTAAAATGGACTAAACTCGATTCAGATTAAATTCGGATAATCATTTTAATCCTGTGCATTCCGGTTTCAAGCGGGGGGCTTAAGGGAAGCAGGACAGGAAAGATTAAACAGAATATTTCAGTAGAGTTACCTGTTCGGAAAAAGCGGCAATTAACTGATAAGGTGTAGATACCGGACAAATCTGGATAAATTGAAAAATAACTATTGAACGCCTTTTCCGGAAGTGAAATTTGATTTTTTGCATTAAGGGTTACAGCCCGTCGGGAAGGGTTTTCTAAAAAGAGCAGGGTATCCTGCCCTGAAACCTGAAAAGCATACAGGAGCCTGAACAAGAACATACCGAGGCCTGAGAGTATCGAGGCTAGGATTTCTAATCGACAATTAATTTCAAGATGGTGGGGGAAATGAAAGGATCAAAGATAATATTTGTTTTTTTTGCTGCGGTTGTACTTATTTTCGTGGCTTATGCCGCCCTTAGAACCGTACCCATTGGTGAGTGCGGTGAAAACGGAGTAGGGCTGGACTGCGTTGAGCTTCCGCCCGGTTTTTCCATTGATTATTATGCCGAGGATGTGGAGAATGCAAGATCAATGGCTCTGAGCCCGAACGGCACACTTTTTGTAGGAAGCCGGGATGCGGGAAAGGTTTATGCAATTCTTGATCGGAACAATGACAGTAAAGCCGACGATGTGCTTGTGCTTGCTGAGGGCCTGGATATGCCAAATGGGGTTGCGTTCAGGAATGGCTCGCTGTATGTCGCTGAGATCTCCAGAGTAATTCGCTATGATAATATCGAAGCAAGGCTTGAAGATCCACCCGAACCTGTTGTAGTTAATGATAGTTTCCCATCCGACCGCGCTCACGGCTGGAAATACATTAAATTCGGGCCTGACGGGAAGCTGTATGTGCCTGTAGGAATGCCGTGCAATATCTGTAACAAAGAAGGGGAAGACGAGCGGTACGGAATAATCACGAGAATGGAACCCGATGGGAGCCAGTTTGAGATCTTTGCAAAAGGAATAAGGAATACCGTCGGTTTTGACTGGAATCCCGAAACCGAAGAATTATGGTTTACTGACAACGGAAGGGACCGGCTTGGAGATAACATACCTCCGGACGAACTTAACCTGGCACCTGAAAAGGGAATGCATTTCGGTTTTCCCTATTGCCACGGGGGAGATACTCCTGATCCGGAATTTGGGGAGCTCCGGAACTGCTCGGAATTCACACCCCCTGAAATTAAACTGGGCCCGCATGTCGCTGCTCTTGGAATGACCTTTTACACAGGCACAATGTTTCCTGAGGAGTACAGGAACCAGATCTTTATCGCCGAGCACGGTTCGTGGGATAGAACAATCCCAATCGGATACCGGGTTACCCTTGTCAGGCTGGAGAACGGAACGCCTGTAAGTTACGAGCCCTTTGCCGACGGCTGGCTCCAGGGGCTTGCAGCCTGGGGAAGGCCAGTGGACGTCCTTGTAATGCCTGACGGAGCTCTGCTTGTGTCGGATGACAAGAATAACGCGATTTACAGGATCAGCTACAGCTGATCCAAAAACGTTTCAATTACTGATCCCAATATCTTTCAATATCTGATCCGAGTACCTTTAAAGCACCTTGCGGGAGTTAAAGAAATTACTGAGTTAAAGTAATTATCTGGGCTAAAACCGTTAAAAGGCTTCCCGGATTCGGTAGAAATATTTATTTTTAAACCCGCATATACGTAAGCAGGGGGAATAAGATGTTATCCAAAATACCTGTAGACATTAAAAGCGTATCTGAAGGAGATATTGATAAAGAGATCCTCAGAGCCGCAATCATCGCCGAGCTTGATGCTGTAAACCTCTATGAACAGATGGCAAACTTAACAAAAAATACGAACATAAAAGCCGTCCTTATGGATGTAGCAAAAGAGGAAAAAACGCACATCGGAGAGTTTCAGGCCCTTTTACTTCAGTTTGATTCTCAACACAAGCAGGAAGTTGAGGCCGGAGCCAGAGACGCGGAAGAAGTGCTATCCAAATAATTCCTCTGGCTCCCTTAAGCCTTGAATCTCCTTAAAGACTTTCAAGGAGCCTAAGTTTTAGGTTTTAGGTTTGATTTTTATTTTCAGGCCCTTTTACAGATTTTATTTTTAGACCTTTTTTATAGATTTATCTTTAGATTCTTTATATAGATTTTATCCGGACTTTTCTTTCAGATTTTACTTTCAAACCTTTCTCACAGATTTCTTTTTACTTATTTCTCCCACAGGTTCCCGGCAATGAATTCTTCAGTCATGCGATATGCTTCAGCATCGGGGTACTGTTCAGGCGGATGTTTCATAAAATACGCAGAGGGAGGATAAAGGACTCCCCCTTTTCCCCTGTCAAGGGCCAGCTTGCAGCATCGGATGGCATCGATTACCACGCCTGCCGAGTTTGGGGAATCCTCAACCGAAAGCCTGAGCTCAAGGTTCATGGGCACGTCCCCGAAGAGTTTTCCTTCCATCCTCAGGAAGCAGACCTTGTTGTCTTTCTGCCAGGGTACGTAGTCGCTTGGACCCACATGGATATTCCCGTTCTCAAGCCTGTTTTCGAGTACGGACTGGACGGCTTCTGTCTTTGATGTCTTCTTGGAAGCGAGCCTGTCCCTGTTAAGCATATTAAGAAAATCGGTATTTCCTCCGGTGTTAAGCTGGTAGGTTCTTTCCAGTTTTACTCCCCGTTTCCTGAAAAGGTCGGCAAGGGTCCTGTGGACAATGGTAGCTCCTAACTGGGACTTGATGTCATCACCTATAATCGGAATATTCTTTTCTTCGAAGCGTTTTGCCCATTCGGGATTGCTTGCAATAAACACAGGCATGTTGTTTATAAACGCGCAGCCTGCTTCAAGGGCGCATTCGGCATAGAAACAGGCAGCCTGTTCGGAGCCGACCGGCATATAATTCAGGAGGATTTCGGCCCCCGAGTCCTTCAGGGCAGCTACGATTTCCTCTTTTGTCGAACCCTCGCCCTCTACCGGCGAAAACCTGCACTCTTCAGGGTAATTTGCAAGGTGATCGGAACAGCCGTCCAGAACCCTCCCGACTTTCACACTTATCCCTGCCGACGGAACGTCCGGGCAGAAAATCGTCGTGCAGTTGGGAAGCGAAAATATAGCCTCCGATACATCTTTTCCAATCTTCCTCCGGTCGATATCAAAAGCTGCCGCCACCTCTATCTCATACGGCAAGTAGCCCCCAAGATCCCAATGCATCAGGCCAAATGAGTCCGCATCCTTTTTTCGGTAGTATTCGATTCCCTGCAGAAGTGAACTTGCACAGTTCCCGACTCCCGCAATGGCAATTTTTATCCTGTCTTTACCTGCCGCTGGTATTCCCCCAATAAGCTCAAAATAGTAATGGCATAAGATGTTGCTTTAAAATATAACTTTTAAGTATTGCTATGAAACACTGATTTTAAATTGGTTTTCAAATACTTATTTCAGTACTGGCTTCAAATACTGATTTCAAATTTGCTTTCCCAATTTCCCCAAATATTTTGTAGTTCTCAAAACCAGTTTCCAGAGTGTAATCTCATAAAGGATAAGGAATGGAAACTGTGATGCCTGTTATTGTATGCAAAAAATACTATAAAAAGCGTTTTACAAAAAATAAAAATAATGTTAGTCTGTGTACTCTTTTTGAGGCTTACTTTCTCTCTTTCCCAGGCCCATTTTATCTCTTTCCCAAGTCCGTTTATCTCTTTATCAAGCCCGTTTTATCTTATTCCCATGCTTATTTCATAATTAATTCAGCCTGAAACCAAATTTCTCCGGCTTAGAGATTGATCCAGAGCACTAACAGGAGGTGAACTCCTGCAAACGCAGGTACAAGAAATTTGAACATGGGTTTCTGGGTCTTATGCCTGAAATGCTGCATTCCGAGTAATGCACCGATCGGCCCGAAGAGAGAAGCAATCAGCAAGCTCTGCTCGGAGATTCTCCACCTGGCCTTTTTTGCCTTGAATTTATCCATTCCGTACAGGGCATAAGAAGCTGCATTAAAAACAGCATAAATAATAGGAAAAAGAAGATATACACTATCTTTCATGGGAAAGAATTCTCATTAATAATAATTAAAGGCTGTGATTTTTTACCCGGTTACATTGATTTCATCAGATCATAGAATTACAGTATTAAACAGGTAGCTGCCCGAAATATAGCTAGATAAGAATGCCTGGGACAAGAGGATTTAAATGAGTATAGGCCGGAACGAAAGCAAACCAGGGCAAAAAAGCGAGAACAGTGTCCACAGAAGTTTACTATCTCCTCCACCCCTGGTCTTAAAGGTAGGCCGCTACCTTCCGACTCTTATCCTGGTAGGGCTGGCTGTTAACCTTATTCTTCCGCAGCTCGCTTCGGTTGAAACATCCCTGGATGTTATCAAAACAATGGTTCTATGGGCTGTGCTGCTGGCTGCCCTTGGCCCGGTGGTCAGTTATCTGGGAGCCGGTTACCTTATAAATTCAGTCGTAGCAAAAGTAAACCAGAATATCCCGATATTAAAAGGAGCTATAATAACACTCGCGGCTTCAAGTATAGGCATGCTGGCAGGAGGCCCTTTCGG
>CAZSVY010000051.1:0-3361 GCA_964610495.1 uncultured Methanosarcinales archaeon | reverse complement strand
ACTGGGTCGTTTGTTGTTTGGTGTAAAAAGGTTGTTGTGGAGAGTGTTGTGAGTCCTGTGATGATGCTCATTGTAAGGAAGTATGTGATTGTTAAGGATGTGATTTTTAGAGTAGTGGCTATTTCAAATTCGTTAATTTTGATTGTATTGATTGCGTTTATCCAGAGTCCGAGTAGTACTAATGTGAAACTGGTAATGGTTGTTGCTCTGTCTTTGATAGTGTTTTGATTTGGTTCTGGATCTTGCATTTTTATTCCTGCTTTGTTGCTGGTTTTGCATATTGCATGAATAAATTACTGGGGCTCTTGCGCTCGTTAAATGGTGCGTGCCGGCTTGCCGGCTGCGCCCTTTACAGCGGCATGATCAAGTGGCGCACGCAAGTCATTTTAAAAAAGGTTTGACCGCAAACCTTTTATGAAAAGGTTTAATCGAAAAACCCCTGGAAGCGGCGTTGATCAACCGGCCCAACGCTTGCGGCCCAACGGATAAGATTTAGAGCTTTACGATAGACGACATATTGGTAAGGGGGTCTTTTTCTACCTGGAAGACATGGTCTGCCGAATCTATAAGGGATTCGTCGTGGGAGACCACAATAATCTGGCCTACCCCGTTGCTGCGCATCAGGTCTATGAGTTTCAAAAGTTGTCCTATATGCCCGCGGTCCAGAAAAACGGTGGGCTCATCAAGGATCATGGGTGGAAGCCCGTCTACCCGGTCTCCGCTAAAACCGAGAGCAAGAAGCCTGTAGATCGCACAGCGCAGGACAAGGTTAAAAATGGCACGTTCTCCCCCGCTCAGGAGTTTGGGTTCAAGGGGAGTGCCGTCTTTTCTGTAAACCGTAAGATTGTATTCCGGGTCGAGTTCGATATGGGAATAGGCATTATTTGTGTACATGAAGCTGAACATTTCATTCAAAAGGGTAGAAAGGGCTCCTATGTTTCTTGCCCGCATATCAGCCCGAACACGCATATACATGTTTTCAAGCTCTTCAGCGTTGATGTATACGGCTTCGAGATATTGCTGCCTGTTTTCAAGAGCTTTGAGTTCGTCTTTCAGCTCATTTCGGCGTTTTAAGCTGTTCTCGACCATACCGGCCTCTTTTAAAAATGAATCTTTTGCAGCCGTTATTTGCCGGATTTTCTCAGAAAGGTTTGCCTGATACTCTTCAAGCCTGGCACGCTCACGCTGGAGATCTTCAAACCTGCTTCCCTGCAGTTTTCCTTCGAGCTGCTTTACCCGCTCGTTTCTTTCAAGAATCTCCCGGTCAAAGAAGCCGACTTTTTCCGTAAGGTTCCTGACGGAAGCCTCAAGCTCGGAAATTTTGTGCTTTATGTTATCCATGCGGAGCAAGTTTGCCCTCAGTTTTTTTGCCTGCAAGAGGAGCTTTTCACTCCCTTCATGAGCTTTTTTTGCCAGGTCTTCTTTTTTCCGCAGGACCTCAAGCTCAATTCCCAGAGCTTTGAGTTTTTCCTTTTCCAGATTCTCCCGTTCGGCAAGCCCTCTCAATTTCTCATTGAGTTCTCCAAGCCTTTGCCCGTAATTTTCAATCAGAGCAAGGAAAGTCCTTATTTTTCCGTTCAGGGACTCGATTTCCGAGGCGTTTTCGGCAAGCTTTTTCTCAAAGGCTTTTGCCTCTCGAAGCGCTTTTTCACTCTCACTGTGGGCTTTTTGGGCCGCCTCCTCCCAGCCCTGCAGGGCTTTTATATCGGGAAGGAGCTGGCCCATTTTAGCCTCAAGTTCCTGCTTTTGCTTATTAAGACCTTCGAGTTTAAGGGAATCTTCCTCGGTCCGGGTTCTATGAATCGCTATCCTTTCTTGCAGGCCCTTTGCCTTATTCCTGAGTTTTTCGGTTTCCAGGTCGTAATCCGAAATCCGTTTCTCCAGCTTTTTTGCGTCCTTGAGCCGATTAAGTTTTTTCTCAATCTCAGCCTGCTGGAGCTTTATATCGAGAAGTTCTGCTGCAAGCTTTTCTTTCTTCTGCTCGGATTCCCCGGTTGTGCAGGCAATCTCGGAGCCTTTAAGTTCCTGCCCGCAGGTAGGGCATTTTCCTTCGGCAAGCAATTGATGGTTCTTACAAAGAACTTTTTCAAGCTCCCGGAGGGTAGTCTCAAGCTCTTTTTCCCGCCCATGCAACCTGTTTTTATTTTCCAGCAGGAGTTCGTTGAGATATTCCAGGTCCTCAAGCTGTTCCCCGGTAAACCCAAGCCCCTTTAACCCTGTGGAAGCTTCGGATTTCTGCTCCTTGACTCCCAGAGCTGCCTTCTCATTTTCCCGGAGTTCCTCCTCAAGAATTTCAATTTCGGTTTTGCCTTTCCGAACCGCGACCCTGTAGTTTTGAAGTTCTTTATCAAGCGTGAGAAGGTTTATATCCCCAGTTTCTTTTTCTTTGAAGGCAAGGGCAAGCTTTGTTGCAGCTTCGTTTTTCCGCTCACGCTGAAGGCTTTCTTTTTCTTCCAGTTCCTTTATAAATAAAGGAATCTCGTAAGTCTCTGCGAAGCCTGCAGCTTCTTTAAGCCTTTTGTTCTCGTTCTCGATTCCCAGTATGCTTTTCCTGTTTCCTTCGATTTCCCCGTTTGTAGCCCCTATATCCGCCCTGCACTGCATAAAAATGCGTTCAGTCTCAGCCTTTTCTGTTTCGAGGTCGCGTAAGGCCTGAGTGTGGACTTCTTCTTCCCTGAGGAGGAGAGCAAGTTCTTTTGAAATCCCATTTACCTTTTCCCTGGCAAGAAACTCTTCTTTTTCCTGCTGCAAGCTCAGAGTCTCAATGTCAAGGTCTCCAAAGCCGCATTCTTGCCGAATAGAATTGCTTTCTTCTCCCAGTCCGAGCAGGGCCTTCCTTTGCTCATGGGCTTCTCCGGAGAGAGTTTCTCTTTCCCGGATACAGCCAGCTTTGTCTTCCTGGGATTTAAGCAGGGCCTGTTTCAGGGTATAGATTTCCTGGAGCCGTTCCCCGTGCTCTGCAATTATCAGGTCGAACTTTTCTTTCTGAGCAGCTGCAGCTTCTTTGCTTCCATTATATTTTTTTAAAACAGTATCGCTTTCCTTTATCTTCTGCCTGAGCCCGTTCAGTACGACATGCGGTTCCGTACTTTCAATTGCCTCGATTTCGGCTTTTACGCCCGAAAGGCTGTTGCTGGTGTCTCTTTGAAGCCTTCTGACAGCCGTTTTTGCGTTGCCTGCCCTTTCCCTGTACTCCTCGAGCTTTCCAAGCTGCAGAAGGTCGTCGATCATGCGCTGCCTGTCTTTTGGCTTTGCATTAATGAGTACATCAATTTCTCCCTGCCGGATGTAAGCGCAGTTCCTGTATGCCTCCTCATCCATATTCAGAAGGGAACAGACCGCTTCGTAAGTCCGTGTAGCC
>CAZSVY010000050.1:0-8291 GCA_964610495.1 uncultured Methanosarcinales archaeon | reverse complement strand
AAGCATTTTCTGGACTTCTGCCTGAAGCTGCCTGCCTTCCGATTTATTATCTACAAAGGAATATACTACAGGCCCAAAGGAACTTACCCCGGCTCCGTAACTCTGGCTGCGCATAAAAGAAGCGATATTTTTTACAAACTCAGGCCAGATAAGGCTCTCCCTTTTATTGAAGCCTACAGTCTGGACATGATTTACTGCGGCTCCGAAGCTCTCTATATCTTCCTCTATTACGGCAGGCATCATTTGCATGAGCACGACATGGCAAATCTCCCTGACTTCCTCAATAGGAAGAGGGCAGAATTTCTTGAAGGTATCAATCTCCTCCTGATCATGCATTCCCTTTTCATTGGGGATTGCTACCACCATGTCCCATTCAGGAAAATCCTCCCTGAAGAGCACTGGCCCTGGGGGCACTCGGCTGGCAGCCGATGGCATAAAACCACCTTTATCTTTGAATCTGTGCCCTCCGTCAACTATAAATCCACCTTTCTCAAAAGCAGTTACTCCTATACCCGAAGTTCCTCCTCTTTTTACTGCAAGTGCAAGTTCTCTAACGCTCTTCCCAAGCCCATACAGTTCATTCACAGCTGCTGCCGCGGCCAGGGAAGATTGAGTCCCTGATCCGAAACCCACATGGGCCGGGTACAATTCCTGTACGTTGATCCTGATCCCTTTCCCTTCAGGGATCAGGGCTTCTGCAGCTCTTTTCATTCTATCGGCAAAACCCTGAAGGCCCTCGATCCTGACTTCATCGGCTTCTTCAGCCGTAATCCTTATATTGGGAGAGGAAAGGGTCAGTCCTGCTCCTCCATCTACTCTTCCGATCTCTGCATTCATATCAATAAGAGTCATATGAATTCGACAAGGAGTGGTTATTTTGATCATTCCTGTTAAACTCCGAAACTGGGCTTAAAGCTTTATAACTTCCTAAGTATCTGCGCTGTTTTATTGTAGCTGCTGATATTTAATCTTTTAAAAATTATCTTTCATCAAGCCTTGATTTAATGAAAAGAATATAAATGAAAAGAATATAAGAATAAAAAAGAAATAAAATAGTAGGAGAGCGGGAATAGAAGAGAAATTAAAATTTTTGAAGACTTAGATTATTTTTTTCTCTACTTAATTCCATTTTCTAAATTTTTTCTCTGCTTAATTACTCTCTTAAAATAAGGGATTCCCCTTTCATATCTTCAGGTTTTCGAATCTTGAGAAGTTCCAGAAGAGTTGGTGCAAGATCGCACAGTTTTCCATCCCTAAGAGCTTTTACCTCATCGTTTCCTGCGTAAATGCATTTTACCACATTTGAGGTATGTGCGGTATGCGCTTCTCCTGTTGTCGGGTTTTCCATCTGTTCGGCGTTCCCGTGGTCTGCAGTTATAAGTGCAACACCTCCTGTCTCTTTAAGAGCTGCTGCAATTCTGCCCACACAGCTATCCACGGCTTCTACTGCCTTTACTGCGGCCTCCAAAATTCCAGTGTGCCCTACCATATCCATGTTTGCGAAATTAAGGATTATCACGTCATACTTCCCTGACCGAATTCTCCTTATCACTTCATCCGTAACCTCATATGCACTCATTTCGGGTTTGAGGTCATAGGTAGCGATCTTTGGTGATGGGATGAGGCAACGGTCTTCTCCTTCATAGCATTTCTCCTGCCCTCCGTTCAGGAAAAAAGTCACATGGGCGTACTTTTCGGTTTCGGCAATCCGAAGCTGGATTAGCCCCTGCTTGCTCAGGACTTCACCAAGTACATTTTCCAGTTCTTCAGGAGGGAAAGCTATAGGCAAATCCAGGGTTTCATCGTACTGCGCCATACAGACATAGTGAACCTTCGGGCGCTTTTCTCTGGGGAAGCCTTCAAAATTTTCATTCACAAAGGCCCAGGTAAGCTGCCGTGCCCTATCAGGCCTGAAATTGAAGAAAATTACAGAATCGTTATCCTGTATAACTGCCTCGGCCTTTCCTTCTGAATCCGTGATTACAGTTGGTTTCACAAACTCGTCAGTTTCTCCCCTGCCGTAGGCTTCAGAAACCGCAGTCTCTGCATCAGGAGCTTTGTAAGGCGCAACTCCTATAGTCAGGGCATCATAGGCAAGTTTTGTCCTATCCCAGCGCTTATCTCTGTCCATTGCATAGTAGCGCCCTGATACGGTTGCGATTTTAGCACTCCCGTTTTCCTTGCAAAAAGCATCAAGCTCCTTTATGTCTTTGAGAGCGGCCCTGGGAGGGACGTCTCTGCCGTCCAGAAAAGCATGTATATAAACTTTTTTCAACCCTTTTTCCTGTGCAAGTTTGATAAGGGCGTAAATATGGGTCATATAGCTGTGAACGCCTCCGTAAGAGACAAGACCCATGAGATGCAGGCTTGAATCATTGGCCCTGGCGTTTAAAATTGCATCCCGAAAAGCCGGATTTTCGAAGAAATCTCCGTTCCTGATGGAGAGGTTTATTCGGGTAAGATCCTGGTACACGACTCGCCCTGCTCCTATATTCAGGTGCCCTACTTCAGAGTTTCCCATCTGGCCTTCCGGAAGGCCTACGGCCTCCCCTGAGGTTTCTAAGAAACACCAGGGATATTGTTCTATCAGGCGGTCAAGGTTCGGGGTTCGGGCTTCCAGGATAGCGTTCCCTTCTCTGGCTTCCCTGTAGCCCCAGCCATCGAGAATAATGAGCATAAGAGGTCTTTTTGCCTGAGTCATATGAAGCAAATTCCACACATGTTCATAAATAGGTTGTTATGAAACCCCATGATAACTGTATGGAATTATGTATTACATTTTATAATGTGTTGACAATACATCCATTATCGTCAATATTATAGTAGGCTTACGTGATTTCTTGCTATAGCTACGCTATCTATGCTTGGCATTATGGCCTTAACACTTCTGGGGCTAGCAACAATAACTGCCTATAAGATCATTCCAGAGAGCGAAAAAAAGAAATCTCTACCTGATCCCTATTCTTCTTATTTTAGACTTCAGGCCGTAGCTGGCGGCAAACTCCTTGTTTATTTTGATTACTTCGTCATTGAAGTATTTGAGGTTGTCCGGGATATATCCAAGTGCATCGGCTTTATACTGTGTATCCACTAAAGTAGCAGGCGGTACAAATTTGCCGTCTGCAAGCTTCACGCCTATAACCACCGCCCCATGGGCTACAAAGCACTTCTCTCCTAAAGTGGATGCATGCACCACTGCATTAAAGCCCACAAAACTATCATTGCCGATCTTCATGGGGCCGTGGACTACAGCACCGTGGGCTATTGAGACGCGCTTTCCAAGTTCGATAGAGCTGCCTTCAAGGCCGTGAAAAATTACGCCATCCTGAATATTACACTCGTCGCCTATGATGATAGGATAAGCCTCATCTGCCCTGAGTGAGACCGCAGGCGCAACATATACATTATCACCGATCCTCACATCCCCTATGAGTGTAGCTGAATCATCCACATAAGCGGTTGCTGATACTGTCGGCATGCGCTCTGTGTTATTCCAGGAAGTCTTTGGATTGCTCCTCAGCATACTAACACTACCCCATCTGGTATTTGATATTCTCCTTAAAAGAGATCACCATCAATACTAATTCCCCATCGAGAAGGATTCTCAATAATCGATTGCAAAGGACAGTAATATTTCTTTTGCTACGCTTTTTGATTAATTGGAGAGTTCAGGTTATACTGTAAGCCTGTAGAAACAACTCCTCGTATTATAATGAATAATACTGACAAATAGCCACCAAGTTTAAATACGGGGGGAACCGAGTAGAACAATGGGGGATTGGTGAGACTAAGTTTGCACAGGTCCTTAATAAATAAAGGTGTCTATTCAGCCTGGGTAAAACAATATCAGTAGCCATATTTATTGGACTTAATGAAAAATCTCATGAATTGAGTTTTAATTGCTGGTTACTGATTGTGCTTTTCTTTTCTTATTGGTTAGTATTTGTACTAACATATTCCGCCAAAATCGATATCAACAAACCGATTTTGAGTAGGCTGAATATTTACTATAGGCTGAATATTTACGAATTAGATCAATTAGGACTTACGCATGAGATCCAAAAACAAGTACAACAAAATTGTAGTTTTATTTACATTTTAGACAGCTAAAAAGTTTAACGCCGTTTATTCTTCATTTCAACTGCGTAAGTCTTTCGATATTTATTGCCCGCATGAAAAGAATGAATAAATTTTCTTCCAGAGGTGTTAAACTTATGGCAGATGATGTCAAGATATTAGGCATGCCCGCCGAGTCGGGACGATGGATATTAGTTATTATCGGCACTATTATCGAACTCTGTCTGGGTGCCGTCTATGCTTACAGTATACTCAGTGTACCATTGAAGAAAATTTTCACGGACCCCATATCAGCTGGAGGTTTCGGTCTAACGGTCAGCGCAACTGAGATGCAGCTACCGTACATCGTATCCCTGGCCATGTTTGCTTTAACCATGCCACTGGTCGGCAGGTACATAGAAAGCCTGGGACCCAGAAAGGTAGGAATGGTCGGTGGCGTTATCGTAGGTCTAGGCTGGATTCTGGCCTCTTTTGCAACCTCGCCGACGACCCTGGCTCTTTTATACGGTCTTGTTGCAGGTGTGGGTGTTGGCGTTGCTTACGGCTGCCCGATTACAACCTCTGCAAGGTGGTTCCCGGACAAGCGAGGTCTTGCAGTAGGGCTTACACTGCTGGGATTCGGTTTTTCTGCATTTATTACCGGGAAGGTAGCAGACATGCTGACCGCAAACGTCGGAATATTCAATACATTTCGTTTCCTGGGGATTGGTTTCCTTGTATTGATCGTAGTTCTTTCAATGTTCCTTGTCTTCCCACCGGCAGGATGGTGCCCGAGAGGCTGGAATCCACCTGCAGCGGTTGCAGGTATTGCGAAGGCTGATTTCACCAGAGAAGAGATGATAAAGACCAAGACCTTTATCGGCCTCTGGATCTGCTACACTATATGTGCTCTTGCCGGGCTCATGGCTATAGGCGTTGCCAAGCCCGCAGGTATGGAGGTGGCTGGCAATGCAGGCATAGATGAATTAGCCGCAGGTGTGCTGATGACTAACCTCATTCTGCCATTTGCAATTTGTAATGCAGGTGGAAGGCCCCTCTTCGGCACGTTGACTGATAAGATCACTCCGCCAAAAGCTGCCATTCTATCATATGTTCTGATTATAATCGCATCCCTGCTGGTGTACCTGAATCCGGCATCCGTCAACATGTACACTATAGCATTCTCACTGCTCTGGCTCTGTCTCGGCGGCTGGCTGGCTATTGCCCCCGCGGCCACAGCTTGCTACTTCGGCACCAAGGATTATGCACGCAACTATGGCTTAATCTTTACAGCTTATGGTGTCGGTGCTATCATAGGAAACCTGATGGCAGGAGCGGCAAAAGATATTCTGGGCGGATACGTCAATGTCTTCCCATACGTTGCTGTGCTGTCGGTGCTTGGCATTGTCGTAGCCTTCATGCTGCTAAGGCCACCTGCAACGGCTGCCTCCAAGACTGTTCCAATGAGTGAGACAAAGAAACCTTCTGTTTAATTTTTATTTTTTTCTTTTTTACAGTTTTAGGTGTTACACCTACTAAAAAGGCTTAAAAATATAAAAAGCATAAAATGAAATTATATAGCTTTATTGCTGGAGTAAATCCCGAATATCTTTTTCGAGATCAAAATTTAGCAGGGGCTACCGAAAACATTTATTCATTTAGAAGTATTATTTACTAAAACAAATATTTAGGGGGATATTTATGCCAGACGTTGAATATATGCTATTTTGCTGCAGAGATCTAGAGCATCGGTGTGGCTTCCGTGTTCAGGCAAAGACAAAGGAAGAAGCTATGGAACATGCCAGAGCCCATATGGCCAGTGAGCACGGCATGAAGGAGATTTCGAAGGAAACAGAACGCAAGATGGAGGAAAAGATAAAACCTGTGAAGGTCGAGGAGTGAGACTGAAGATCAATCTTTATATATTCTGTCAGCTCATCTGCGCGGCCACGCATTTCTCACCTGGAATCTCCGAAAATAGACGCCGTAAGGCAGCCCGTTCAAAGGTGAACCTCAGGTATTTCAATAGCCTGACAAAACCCTCATGGCTGATTAGCCAAGCGAATTAGCGTTGATAATTGCCTCATGACAATCATCTATGTAGGCAGTTATCATCTCCTCGTGGTAGCTTATGCCTGATTGCTGGATAGTTAGCCGTAGCCAGTGTGACTCCTGAATTTGGCATCGGAGTAATTGTATCTACACCAGCAAGATGCTTCTCTGACATTTTTGCGCGAATATTTGCCCTTACATCATTGCCCCTGCGGTTACAACTAGCTACTTCGGCACCAAGGACTATGCGCGCAACTATGGCATGATCTTCACAGCCTGTGGTGTCGGTGCCATCATAGGAAACCCGATGGCAGGCGCGGCAATTTTTCTTAATTAATTTGAAATTCTTTATGCTAGAATATCATGTCTTAAAAAGAACAAATTCCAGCTTAAAATCATATTAATCTGCTTTATTGAACTAAAATGTCAAGTAAATGACCAGTTTTTGTTTTTCTTCTATAACTGCATCGTAAACTCTATAACTATTAACAATGACATATTCCTTCAAGAGGGAAAAAGGAAACCTCAAAAACAGCAGATAGTCTCTATGTAGTTTTTTTAGAGGTTCAGGATATACTTCCGGTTTAACGGGAAGGAGGATTTGATTTTATGAGTCAAAATATTAAAGATATTATGAGTGTTCGTGATATAAAAATAACGGATTTATCTGCAAACCCTGCTCCTCTGGGTTTGATGGGTTTCGGAATGACGACCGTGCTTTTGAATATACATAATGCAGGCTTCTATCCGATGAACGCGATGATCCTTTCGATGGGCTTCTTTTACGGCGGACTGGCTCAGGTTATTGCCGGAATCATGGAATGGAAGAAGGGTAATACTTTTGGGACCACAGCTTTTACCTCATACGGGCTTTTCTGGCTCACTCTGGTAGGACTTGTCCTGCTCCCTAAGGCTGGAGATAATTTTACTGGGTTCGCCACAGAGTCATTTCCCTTTGCTGCATACCTTTTCATGTGGGGACTTTTCACCCTATACATGTTCATAGGCACGCTAAAAGCGACAAGGGCTCTCCAGGTTGTTTTCCTGACCCTTACAATCCTATTCTTCCTGCTTGCAGCTGGAAATTATTTGGGCAGCACGGAAATACTTACAATCGCTGGCTATGAAGGGATTTTTACAGGACTTTCAGCAATTTACGCTGCCATGGGTCAGGTGCTGAATGAGATGTACGGAAAGAAAATTATTCCTCTGTAATAATTATAGTCTATTATTCTGGGCTTTTTGCCCTTCATTTCCAATTTTTGGTAGTTACCTGTCAGGATTTCCTGAAAAATCCTTTCTTTATTTTCTTTTTGGGCTGTTTGTGCGTGTGCAGGCTATTTTTCTCAGGATGCGGGTTTTTACTGAAAACATTTTCTTGAGAGCCAGTTTATATACTACTATTCTCTGGAAGATTTTTCATTTAAGACCTCGCTTTACGAGTAACTCCCACTCTTTTAAAGATCTCCATCACAACAATAATAATGCCAGCGATTATGAAAAAGCTGAACCATGTTTCAAGCGAAACCGGACTAATGCCCAGAAGATCCTGCATTAAAGGTATGTTCATAGAGAGAATATGGAGTCCCTGCATCAGGATCACTCCGGTGACCAACAAATAATTATTTCTTAATGGTACCTGGAACACGGAACGGTATTCAGAGCGACAGTTAAATACATGAAAGTTTTCGAAAAGCACCATCAAAAGCAGCAGGAGATTGCGTGCTTCTACGTCGCCATACCCTCTGCTCGTAAACCATCCCCAGGCTGCAAAAGCCACAATGCCTATGGTTATCCCCGAAGTCAGCGTCTGCTTAATCATGAGGCTATTAAAAATTCCCTCTTTCGGTTTTCTCGGTTTTCTACGCATTGTTTCGGGTTCACCGGCTTCGAAGGCTAAAGCTACTCCCTGAATTCCGTTTGTAACCAGGTTAAGCCAGAGAAGCTGTACTGCAAGCAGGGGTATTGACAGACCCGCAAAGAGTGCCAGTATGAAAAGAACCACCTCTGCAAGCCCGGTTGAGATCAGAAGATAGGTGACTTTTCTAATATTATCATATGCAACTCTTCCTTCCTCAACCCCTGCAACAATTGAAGAAAAAGTATCATCAGTTACTATCATCGAAGCCGTATCTTTTGCCACGTCCGTTCCTGAGCCCGTGGCTACACCGATGTTTGCCATT
>CAZSVY010000049.1:0-5612 GCA_964610495.1 uncultured Methanosarcinales archaeon | reverse complement strand
AAACGAGCTTGAAGGAAAAAGCGATCTCTCCTGACCTTTCTTACTGCCGGAAGTTTTAAAATAAAATCCTGAAAACCAGAGTAGCCATATCTACCGGGCAGGATGCCTGATCTGAATATCGGCGGCTTACCGTGCAGCTGAAACAGTCCAGTACGACCCTATTTGGAAAAATTAACCTGAAAACCTTTCAGAGTTTCAGTAAAGGTGGAAAAGCGCTGTGCACACCAGAAGCCGATGCCGGAGATGAGGTAAGATGAGAATTAAAGATAAAGCAGGAGCTCTTGAAATTAGAGCCATCATATACAACTTTTCTTAGATTTTACTTATTAGCCTCCTCTATTTTTAGATACTGGTTATCCCAGCTTTTCGTTATTAGCTTATCCCGGCTTCTCGTATTATCCCGGCTTCTCATAATTAGCTTATCTCAGTAGTCATTTTTCACTCCTGTTTGTAAGAACTGTTTTTAGTGCGGGGGTATAGCGAACGCATGAGTGCCTGTGAGACATGCCTGCGAAGTTTAACCTGTTCAGCTCCCGAACAGGTGCGTAGGCTCTTTCAAGCTTCGTTTTGCAGGGGGTAAAGCCTTAATATTACCCGCAACTCTGCGGGTTTGCAGGCAGACTTAAAAAATTATACGAAAAAATTATACATTTCCTGAGACTGCATTCCGCAGGCAGGTTTCCCAGTCTTCAGGGTGGTCTATATTGTCGCACTGCCACTCAAATTCACGCCTTGCAAGCCTGATAGTTGCGCGTGCCTTCTTGAGTGGAACCAGCTCTTTTCCGACATCGCCGACGCCACCGACTTCCAGGCAGCTTACGATATCAATCATAAAGTTTTCCAGGCTTTCTGGCGGTATCGATTCGTTCCTTGCATGGATTTCTGTACATTTTGCGAGATATTCTGCAAGTACTCTCATCAGTTTCGTGTCACGCATGATTCTAACTCCTTTGTACGATAAATGGGGAAATTCACCTCGTCACACTGGGCTTTAGATTTTTCACGATTACAATAATTAGGATATTTGTAAAAATGCAGATATATCTTCCTGAATTCAGCCCAGAATACCCTTCAATACTGATTTTCCAGGGACAGTATCTCAAACAGCAATTAAAAATATGTATTTTCGAAGCTTAAAGTTTTCTAAATAATCGTATTTGAGAGAAACTACGAAGATTCGGATGCCAGCCGGAAGTTTATAAGGTCACAAAGGACATCTTTTCTGTCACGCAGTTGCTAACTATATTCTTAAGCCTGGTTTTTTAATCGATAATCCTATCACAAATTTCTCCCTGCGCTGAGTGATTATCCGAGTTGCCCAGTATCTGGCCTGTCTGAAGATTTTACTTGGCTGAGTATGTGATTTAAGGGACTGGAACGCAAAAGTCAGGTGAGGAATAAAAGACAAATATATGGAAGCCTGCCCTGTGAGAAACACCGTGAGAGATACATATGCGCAGAACAAAAACGGAAAACTTAAAACTATCATAAGGCAGCCCATGAATAATAGTTAGAGTAGCGAATAGATAGTTAAAATAGTGAGTCGAGATTTAAATCCATGAATATTGGCTTAAAATATTTAACAAAAGTTCGAAAATTTATCCAGAAATTTTTAAAACAAAGTTTTGCTTTTCTCTATGCTTTCCTTAATCTTCTATAATTATTAAATTTAAGGAAAATTTATTCTATTATATTTATTTACATGCCGGCGTTTAAATATATCTTCAAGCGTGGACAAAATTTATTTTTAGTTTAAAAATAAAAAAATATAAAAAATAACGTAGGGATTAAATCTAAAGAGTTGAAAGCTGAGATTATCGTGTCAGATTCAGATTCAAGGATTTAAAATATTACTCTTGTAATGGGGGAAGACCAGTATTATCGGTTGAAATCAGACTATATGTAAATCTCGAGAAATTCTGGCGATTGAAGGGATTGGAATGTTGACTGAGGGTGAAATTTTTGCCAACGAAACTTATATCATAGATCTTTTTAAGGAAATAAAAAGACAGGGAATTAGGGATTATATTAAGTATCTTGAAAATTCTGATTTCTTTAATGCACCAGCAAGCACACGGTATCACAGAGATTATCCTGGCGGGCTTGCGGAACATTGCCTCAATTTATTAGAGCCACTGAAATTATCTAACTCTCGCCTGAAGGAAAAAGAACAACTGCCGGAAGATTCTCTAATAATAATTGCTTTATGTCATGATGTCTGTAAGGAGGGGCTGTATATTGGGGAGTGTGGGAGTTATCGGACGTTAGAAGGACATCCTGCAAATAATAAACATTCAATTCTTTCCATTGAAAGGATTAAGAAATACATAAAACTTACACGCACAGAGAGGGATATAATCCTGTATCATATGGGGCTTTTTTCATGCTATGAATATGGTATGGAGTATACCCCGGAAGATTTGATGAGAGCTATCAAAAGGCACCCTCTCGTACAGATCTTTGCGGCCATCGACATGGAAGAAACACACTGGCAAAGGTAAAACATCCATCTTTTTGAGATAAATCTGACTTTTAAAAATTGAGCTCTTTTTCATAACGTAAACGATGTACATTATAAAAGCGAAAAAAATCGTTTTTCAGCAGGTTATTTTAACTGCGGAAAGCATTCAATTCTTATTTCTTGAAAATACTACCTTAAATCTCAGCCGCAGAGTTTTCAAATATTAATAAAAGTGCCGGGTTGCTAACCTGAACAATCTCTTTTAACAAACATTTGATTTGAATTCTTTTTATATTATATTAGAGTAGTAATCAATGGAGGGTGGGCAATTATTGGGGAAGGCGATAGATACTAAATCCGGAAAATAAACTTATCAGGTAAGAAGTAAAACAGTACCTGATGCCAGCAAGGAATTCCTGAGCAAATAAAACCAGAATATGGGGGAGAAAAGTAATGCAAGCAAGTACTACTGAAGCTCAAAGTATCTTAGGAAATGTGAAATACCCTGCAACGAAGAAACAAGTTATCGACGAAGCCAGAAGGCAGAATATTAGTGGCGACACAATGCAAGCTCTTGAAAACATTCCAGATCGGGAATACTCCAGCTCTGACGATGTCATCAATGAATTCGAGGGTTTTAAAAAGGCTGTAGAGGTTTTCCATAACAGGAAATATCCTGCAACGAAGCAGGATCTTGTCAACGAGGCTAGAAATCTTCACGTCCGCGACGTAATAATAAGGGCTCTTGAAGCCTGTCCGGATAAGGAATATTCAAGCCCTGCCGAGGTCATCAATGAATGCAGGGCCAGATTCCAGAGCAGGTAATTCCGCTTTAGAGTAAATCCGCATCAAAAGTGAAAAATCAGAAGCGAAAAGGAAAAAACTGCGATTTCGGCTTGGATCAGCTCAGATCCTGAAGTTTTGAGGGGTAAATTTTCCCTCGAATTTTCCCTTAAACAATATATAAACAAACAGTACAACAAACAGCACATAAAATTAGAAAAAGAATAGGATTCCTGAATTTATAACGCAATTATTGTCAGAGTCTAATTTGGACTTTATTTAAGAAATATTAATTCCTTGTGCTGGTCAGGTAACTGGCTCCTCGCCCTGATCAAGTAATTGATTCTTCACCCCTGTCAAGTTTACGAAGAATAGAATCTCTGAGATTTGAAGCATCTGTGTTTTTAGCGTTAATTCTTAAGGCATTTTCTACTGCAGAGAGTGCTTGCTTATATCTTCCGAGTTCAAAGAGAATAGACCCCTTGTTGAACCAGGCTTCAAGTTTGTTTGGATTCTTTTGCAGCACCTTATCAAATGCTCTTAATGCTTTTTCTGGCCTATCGAGCATATAAAGAGTAGAACCTTTAAAGCTCCAGACATTCTCATTTTTAGGGTTAATTTCCAGGGACTTATCAAAAGCTTCCAGTGCTTCTTCATACCTACCAAGCATATAAAGGGCAGAGCCCCGGTATCTCCAGATCTCCGCATCTTGCGGATTAATTTCAAGACCTTTATCAAGTTCTTCCAGCGCTCTCGCATACCTATCAGGATCATAAACCGGTCTACTTTCACGCTCCCGATCGTCGGATACCTCTGAATAAATATATGGAAGATTATTCAACTCTTTGATTAACCTCTCATCTTCAAGTACAGATATCATATTTTTATATTCCTGAATCTCCAGGTCATCCGGATAGACTGCCAGGATCTCGTTAAGTGCATCCAGTCCCTCTTTCTATCTTCCGAGCTTGAACAGGGCAAGCGCCTTAAACTTCAACGCATATTTATAATTGATACTATCATGTTTTGTCCATAAGGACAAATTTCCATCAGGAGTTTCTTCCGGTATAGTTTCCAGAGCACGGTCAAAAGCTTCTATTGCACCGTTATATTTGCCGGTTTTATAAAGGACTGTACCTTTGATAAGCAGCGCTTCGGTAAAGTTTCGATTTTCATCGATTTCTTTGTTAAGAAAAGACAATATTTTATTAATGGTAAAGCTGCTCTCATCTTCTAATGAGAACTCCTCATCCTGCATTAAAGACCCGATGATCTCAATAACTTCCAGATCAGTTTGTCTTTCCTCATTTATCCATGATCCGGGAAATTCCTCTTCATACAAGGGGTTTCTCTCGGACTGTTTGAGTTCACGATCTTTATCTGTTTCAGCCATAACACCAGGACCTGACCATCTAGATATCGGAAATCATTTGCTTAAAAACATTTACTTAATCGCGCATCGAACTGAATTCTCTGGCCTAAACCTGCATTGATTCTCTTAAACCTGCATTGGTTTCTTTAACCCGCATTAGTTTCTAAAACCCAATATCTCCCAAGATTACATATTTGCAATGTAATACTAAAAGATACTTTTTGAAAAAAGATATTTGAAGAGGTACATTTTCTTGATCAAAGGAGAAAATCAGCCAGTTAGCGAATTTCAGTATTTTTCTTTATGCCTGGGCAATATTCCCACCGATCATAAAATAGTAATAAAGAAGCCCGGAGACACTGCATCCGTTACTGTATTCCCCAATACAGTCTCTTCGAAATTATGCTCCCCCAAGCGTATTGATCCGAAGAAGGATCAGAGACCTCCAGGCGATTCTTTTATTGATAGATGATACCCCAGCTTGTTCCCCAACTCCAGAATATATTAATGACCTAAATTATTTTAAATTAATTATATCAAAAATTGTCTTTAAGCAAAAAATAGTTTGACGTAAAAAATTTTAAGCCTATTACAGCTCTTTTTTATCCGGACTTCGCATTACTGAAAGCTTTTGAGCTTGTATAAGAGAATTTATGTGAGCATATAAATAATATCTCAATGTCCATTTAACGTTTCAGTACTGAGCATAAGCAAAAAAGCTGAATATTGATAGTCATAGTAAAAGAGAACGAGCTGTAAAAACGGGCGGAATGTATAATCTGTGACAGCTCCCACGAATAAATTCGTAGGCATCTATGGTATTTCAACCAATGCTATACTGCCCTAGAGCAACTATTATCCGTGTCTCGCCTGTACCGTTCCAAGTTTTACCTGTAGAACTTCTCTACAGAACCCTATACTCAGAGTTCAATAGCAAAGTCAAGCGACTTCTGTAGCATTCGCAGCTTCCAGAACAAAACTTGACAATAGAGTATA
>CAZSVY010000048.1:0-4141 GCA_964610495.1 uncultured Methanosarcinales archaeon | reverse complement strand
TCGAGACCTGGGCAGGACTATCTGTATGTTGAGCCCTGAAAGGCTAGACCCTGAGTTCACACGCTACGATACTATAAGGACAAATCCTGCCAGTGCTACAGTCAGGGTAAAGAGCCTACCCCTTCAAAAGAAATTTAAGGAAATGCTGATCCAGAAATCGGAGACTCTGCTGCCTGTCCAGGCCTTATCGGTTGAAGCCGGGCTTCTGGAAGGAAAAGACCAGTTTGTAGTCTCGGCGACAGCAACCGGAAAGACCCTTATAGGGGAGATGGCAGGGGTCCAGAACCTTCTTGACAAAAAAGGGAAAATGCTCTACCTGGTTCCCCTAGTCGCACTCGCAAACCAGAAGTACGATCAGTTCAAAGAGCGCTATTCAAAGCTCGGGCTCACCACTTCAATAAAGATTGGTGCAATTCTCATAAAAACCTCTCAGCGCGTGAAAATGCAGACCAGCCCGGGCGCGGATATAATTGTAGGGACTTACGAGGGCATAGATCATATGCTTCGGTCGGGAAATGCCGATTTTCTGGGCAAAATCGGGACCGTAGTTGTGGACGAAGTCCATACCCTTGAAGACCAGGAAAGAGGACACAGGCTGGACGGGCTGATAGGAAGGTTGAGGTACGTGGCACCTGAAGCTCAATTCATCTACCTTTCCGCAACCGTTGCAAATCCCGCAGCTTATGCAAAGAAACTCGGAGCCCGGCTTATCCGTTACGAGCACAGGCCGGTTCCTATTGACAGGCATCTACTTTTCTGCCAGGAAAACGAAAAGGCGAAGCTGATTTCCCAGCTTGCGAAAGAGGAGTATTCAATGCTCTCTTCCAAAAAGCACAGGGGACAGACAATTGTTTTTACAAACTCCCGCCGAAACTGCCACAAGCTTGCAGGAGCCCTTTCGATTCAGGCGGCTCCTTATCATGCCGGACTTTCCCAGTACGAGAGAAAGAAAGTTGAAACCCGCTTTGCAAATGGAGAGCTACCGGTAGTCGTGACCACGGCTGCTCTTGCGGCAGGTGTGGATTTTCCGGCTTCCCAGGTAATCTTTGAGTCCCTGGCAATGGGAATAGACTGGATTTCAGTCCAGGACTTCCTGCAGATGAGCGGGAGAGCAGGCAGGCCTGACTACCACGACCGGGGAATTGTCGTGCTTATGCCCGTGCCTGGAAAGTCCTATTCAGGCTCCCAGTCCGATACCGAAGAAGAGGTTGCAATCAAACTGCTCCAGGGAGAACTGCTCTCAGCAGGCGTACATTACGGAGAAGCCGAGCAGCTTGAGGAAGTGCTTGCATCGGTTGCAGTCACCTCCTCGGTGCAGGACCTCAGGATGGTCCATAACCTGATGTTCGGAAGCTACGACCTGGAGAAACTGATTCTGCGCCTCCAGAGCTATCGCTTTCTCGAAAAGAAGGGAAATCGAATAGCGCTCACGCGTTTTGGAAAAATTATTGCTGCCCATTTCCTCCCGGTATCGAAAGCTTTCCTGATTCGGGATGCAGTGCTTGACGAGAATGAGCCTCTGAAGATCGTAACAAACCTGGAGTTTTTTGATGCAGCGTATTTCAAGTACTCAAACCAGATCGGAAGTTCTTTGCATGTGAATATGCCTTCAAGGGTTTTTCAGGGGGCCACCCTTGATATAATCTTTGACGGCGAATCCCTTTCCCAGCTTGATGCGAAAATCCGGGAACTCATGTTGAACTTTGCTTCGGACTTTTTAACCTGTGTATGCAAAGATTCACCTTATTGCGGCTGCGCAGAGCAGAAATTCTCGGAAAAAATTATCAAGCTGCGTACCGAAGCACTTGACCCTGTACAGATTGTAAAGAAACTTGAAGATAAGTATGGGATTTCTGCATACCAGGGCGACGTTTTCGGGTACCTGGACAATGCAGTCCGCAATCTTGATGCCGTGGAACTTATAGCAAAGGTACACTCCAAAAAGGGAGTGGCAGAAGAAGCAAAAAAGCTTAAGAAGAAGGTCCAGGGTTAAAAGATCAAAAATGTTTTTGCAGATAATATTGTATAATGAGTTAAAATGTTCCTGATGTTTGAATAATGCATCGTTTATGTGATAGGGCTGATCGGTTTTTTCAAATACCGGCCAGTATAATGAGATCAGAACTTGATAACAGGATAATCTAAGAATAAGATAGAGGTAATTTCATGACCGAGGATGTCGAATCCAGGGAAAATATCGAAAGTACGGCTTCCAAAAAAGCTAAAAAAAGTATTACAATCGAATTCGTGAAACCTGAAAACTTCAGGCAGGTATATGCTATCGGAGCTGCAGGCGGGCACAGCCCTTATGATTTCAGGATCGGTTTTTACAACGACACTCCAAAAATGTTCGGTGACGCCTCCGAGTCAAGGGTTATCCAGAGGCGTGTAGAGACCGAAGTGATACTCTCTCCGGTTGCTGCGCTTGAGCTTTCCCGCTGGCTGACCCAGCACATAAATGAATACGAATCCGTTTTCGGGCCCATTGCAAGAGCAATCCCGAGACTTAAAAAAGAACCTGCAAAGCCTATTGACGAAAGTACGGATATCCAGGGTTATATCTGACCCTTATATCTGATCCGGATAGTGTCCTGTAAACTCTGGTAAATCGGAAGGCTTGAACCGTGGCTTCCGGAAGGAGCTACTTGATTCCGGAAGTCTTTTGAGAGCTCTGGAGATCGATGGTTATATATCTCTGTAAAGGGTATGTAATTTTCAGTTTTCTTAAAAGCCGGTGGAGTGACGATACGGAGGAATTTCTCAGTTGCTGGCAGAAAGCGGCTGATACAGGCAGCAAGCGGACCGCAGGTGTGGATGCGGCTCTGATGCGGCTTGCCCCGCACTGGCTTGGGACGTAAGAAACAGGAACCCGGGTGTACGGGGAAAATTCAGAATAAATCAGCGAGGGTTTAAATTTGTTCCCAAATAAAAAAGTTCAGAAAATTGTTGGATCAAGGATCCAGGTAGAAATGAAAGGCGACCTTAATCTGCTTGAAGGCACTCTTAAGAGTGTGGATGACTACATGAACCTTCATCTCGTGGACACCATGGAGATCGTAAAAGGAGAAAAAGTCCGTTCCCTTGGTTCAGTAGTGCTTCGGGGTAATAACATCATACTGATCACTCCTGTCGAAGAATAAAACTTCATAAGGAATATTATTAGTGTGGAAGCATGGATCTTGAAGAAGAAGCCTATAACATAATAAAGAGACATAAAGAAGGCGTTTTCCAGAACGTTATCTGGAAAGAGCTGGACATCGACAGCAGAAAATGTTCCAGAATCATAAAAAAGCTTCTGGACAAAGACCTTATTATACGAGAGGTTGGAGTTTCAAACGGGGCAAGAACATACCTACTGAAAGCAAAGGAAGAGGTTAAGGAAAAATATGACCTCCTGCTTGCAGGAGCCTTGTTTTCGGCCTGTACAGGCTGCACCGGCGACTGTCAACCCGAATACTGCGGGAGACTCAGCGAATGGATCGGAAGCCTGATTCAAGAAGCTGAGAGATCGGAAGAGACCGGCGAAATCAATGCCGATATTGAAGATGAGGGAGAAGTTGAAGAGGAAATCTGAGAAAGGGATTTCCGAGTCCAACAACCTGTAACATCCTCGAAAGTAACGGCAACCGCTAATTATATATAGAAGAGCCCCTTATTGAAGAACCCCTTCAATAAGGGAAAAAGATAAAACAAATGCTCCGGTAGTGTAGTCCGGCCAATCATTCCGGCCTTTCGAGCCGAAGACTCGGGTTCGAATCCCGGCCGGAGCACCAGATTCTTTTTTCAGAAGGTACATTCTAAGAATGCACGGGCTAAATTGTTCTTTTGCTTTCTCTTAGAACGCTCACGCTCCTTTTAACGCACAACTTTGCAAAATTGATGCTATCAGTTGCCAGTATGAAGTCGAGCGCGAAGTCCACAACTTATGTCCTGCCCGCCCGGATTCCCTGATTTTCAACTGGCTTTTTTAGAAGATTTTTCGAAGTTTTATAAAAAGTTTTTTTCAATGAGTTGCGCCATATCTATAAAAAGTAATAGAAATTTTTTTGAGCAGTTATTAAATAATTTTAAGCAGTTCTTAAATAAAACTTTATCTGGTTAATAGATTACTCCAGAAGGGGCCGAGAAGGGACAGATTTAT
>CAZSVY010000047.1:0-10862 GCA_964610495.1 uncultured Methanosarcinales archaeon | reverse complement strand
CTTCGAGGCCCAAGAGGCGGAATGATTATTTCCAGGACAGAAGAACTTGCGACCGGAGTTAACAAGGCGGTTTTCCCTGGCATTCAGGGCGGCCCTCTCATGCATATCATAGCCGGAAAGGCCGTGGCTTTTAAAGAGGCCATGAGTGAGCGGTTCAAACAGGATCAGGCCCAGACCGTAAAGAACGCAAAAACTCTCTGCAAATATCTTAAAGAGAAGGGATTTGATATCGTTTCAGGCGGCACGGACAATCATCTTATGCTTGTCAATCTCAATAATCTGAATATAACAGGCAAAGATGCAGAAGCTGCCATGAGCAAGGCCGGAATTATTGCGAACAAGAACACGGTGCCCTTCGAGACCCGCAGCCCATTTATCACGAGCGGAGTAAGGCTCGGAACCCCTGCCTGTACCACAAGGGGTATGAAGGAAAAGGAAATGGAATTAATTGCCGACTATATCGAGATCGCGATCAAAAATGCAGAAAACGATAATCTCCTGTCGGAAACAAGTGGCAAGGTCAGGGAACTCTGTTCAAAGTTCCCGGTTTATTGCTAATCGAAGAGGTTGGGGTGCTTTTACCAATGTCAGCTGAAGGCTATGAATCACGAATCATAGACGGGAAAGTTCTTTCAAAGCAGATTGAAGACGAAGTAGGGTCAGGAATCGAAGACCTGGAAAGCGGCCGGGGAGTCACGCCTGGGCTTGCCACCATCCTTGTAGGCGACGATCCTGCTTCTAGAATGTACGTCCGCCTGAAACATAGAGCCTGCGAACGTGTGGGCATCCGGGCAGAAGACCACTTCCTTTCGGCAGAAACCAGTCAGGAGGAACTTCTTTTCCTGATCGATACTCTTAATAAAAATAAGGATGTGCACGCAATCCTGCTTCAGCTCCCGCTTCCGAAGCACCTTTCCCCTCAGGAAGCAATGGAAGCTATAGCCCCTGAGAAAGATGCGGATGGCTTTCACCCCTACAATATGGGAAAGCTGATGATCGGGGACGAAGGACTTGTTCCCTGTACTCCGCATGGGATTATCCGGGCGCTTGAAGAATATGATGTGCCTGTCAAGGGCAAAAACGTAGTCGTTGTCGGGCACAGCAATGTTGTTGGAAAACCCATGGCAGCAATGTTCCTTAACCGGAATGCAACCGTCTCGATTTGCCACGTATTCACGGATGACCTTAAGAAATATACTCTCGGTGCCGATATCCTGGTAGTTGCGACCGGAGTCAAACACCTTATCAAAGCCGATATGGTAAAGGAAGGGGCAGTAATCTTTGACGTGGGAATTACCCAGGAAAAAGATCGCATATACGGAGATGTAGATTTCGAAAATGTGATCAAGAAGGCTGCCCTCGTTACACCTGTCCCAGGCGGTGTAGGTCCTGTGACAGTTGCCATGCTTATGAAGCATGTACTCAGATGTGCAGAGAAGAACTTCTAAAGCTTTCTTTTTAAGGCTTCTTCTATATGGAAGCCTTCTTTTTTAATATAGTTAAGATAACTCAGGAAAACAGGAAGAAAAACATATAATCAGTTTTACTTGAATTCCTGTTCTCCTTCACTTCAATACCAGTTTTTTACATCCATTTATTTTTATATTTGTCATTTTTTATTCCGGTTTTTATTTTTGAGACCGCTCATGCAGTTTACTTCGGGAAAAAAGTGTATTCCGGAAAAAGTAATCCTATGATTTTTCAATTGAAGTTTCACCGGCTTGATTCAGAATTCTTACAAAACCTATTTTTTAATTAAATACTTTTAACAAATATGGAGTGTTTTTATACTGTAACGGATACATATTCCTAATTTTTTAAGTATTCTATAGTCAGCCATTCCCCTCACAGAGACATTAACATGCCCGAGCACCTCCATGAGGAACTGGCATAGATAGGGATGTTCATCCAGCGTTTCCTCAAAAGAGTAGGAGCCGAGGCAAACTCATTATACAGGCTGTGTGCTATGGCTCTTAATTATAAACCTACGTTTTGTTCATGTGTTCTTCTCTTTTTCAAAGGCCGTCAGGGATTCCGATATAATCGGATCAGAAACTATTATATATTTTATCTATTGAATAATTACTAATCTCTGGGAGAAATAACATGGCGAAAAATGTAAGTGAAGGTAGAACGGACTTGAGACTTCAAATTGGGAGCACCGACAGACAATAGATAGAACTGGCAGACCGTCGAGCCTTTCTTTTCAAAAAGTTATACTATAGAATGGGGAAATTATATGACTGTAATAGATGAACATATTGTTGATCAGAGTAAGTATATTGTCGACGTCGCTTTGAAGTTGCGAAATCTCGATCTTGAAATTGCCAAAAATCCAAACTGCTACGAGCTTAAGTCAAGACGATTTAAAGTACTGGAAGACCTTCATGACAAAACCCGCGTAGAGATGGTGCAAGCTGCAGCCGAGCTCCGTAGAAGTAAAGACAGAGATGGGAATCAATGCGCTGATTGTATGAGATGTGACTTATATAAGGAATTTGTTTAAGTGTAACTGTGTCGCTGACTTTCCATGTGTCTTCGCGTGTACAGGTTACAGACAAAAGCGGTTCGACAGCGTCACTCCCCTGAGTACATGACCTCAAACAAGTTTACTGTCGAGAGGGTCAAGAGCTGTTATCCTTCCGTAGACAGGCAAGTCACTATTAAATGGCTGTACCTTACCTGCAAAAAGACCTGCAAAAAGCCTGCAAAAAAGCAGCTAATCGTGGGAATGCTGCTTGAGCTACTATGCTCCGGCCCTGGGGAGAAACTTGAGGCAAGGGAGTGCTTTCCCCCTTCTGCTTCTCTGCTGGGAAACAGGCTTATTTCTCCTGCGGGCACACGCTAAGGCGCCGGGCTATTAGCTTAAACACAAATGTTGCTTTTTAGTCATCCTGCTATCATTACTAAAACAAGAAAAGTTGTTTTTCCCAGTTGTGCCAGATCCGGAAATACAGCCTTATTTTCCCCATCTTGCCAGTTTACGATAATAGCAGTTGTTTTTTATAGACAATTTCTTAATTAATGTACAACATTGCTTTCCCAATTGTGCCAGACTAATTCTACACATCAATATTTTTATGTATTATTGAAGCTTATTTTACTACAATAACAGTTTACTACCAATAATATTCGAGACAATTATTGAGTTTATATTTATATGTTTGATACTATAAAATATTCGGCCGATAAAACGAGACCCCTGGTAAGTCCCGTAGCTGGCTTAAACACGTCTTAAATATGTCTTAAACAAATCTACCTGATAAATCCAGCTGATATGTATTAATTAATATATGATTACAGTGATTATTTATTTAATCCTGATAATAATCTATCAATTAAGTCCCCCTGTCCGGAAGCTTCTGGTGACGGAATAAAAAAGTTTTTCACAGAATGCTGTAAAAGGTACAATAAAGTACACTTTCGCGATTTAAAGGCGTACCGTTGAAATCTCCGACAACTGAGAACATTTCTGTGAGTTCGGCTTCCGTCAATACCTGTTTACCAATATATATTAAGCACCGGCTGGCGTTAGTTCATCAAAACCTATATAGCCTGGTTGTCAAAAATGGTTGTTGATACTGATATCTGCGGTATGAAATTAGGAGACCAGTACCCCTCGCATGTAATGGGTATTATTAACCTGAGCCCGGAATCATTTTATGAAAGCTCGGTCGTAAGCCCTGACTCTGCGCTTGAGATAGCTCTGAAAATGGTTAAGGATGGAGCAACCTTCCTTGATCTCGGAGGCCGTTCAACCTGGCGCTTTTCCGAACCTATAAGTAGGAAAGAAGAACTTAAACGTATTCTGCCAGTACTCGAAGCTCTGGAAGGTAATGTGGATGCTGTGATCTCAGTGGATACAATGTTCTCTGAAATCGCAGAAGAGGCTCTCAAAAAAGGAGCTCAAGTAATTAATGACGTCTCCGGGTTCACGGCAGACCCCAGAATGATTGAAGTAGTGGCAGACTACGGATGCCCTGCTGTTGTCATGGCCTCGAATAAGGTTCCGGGAGATCCTCTCGGCATGGATTCCATTATCGAATCGCTTGACTCCATCATACAGGCCGCTGAAGCAGGCGGCATAAATCCGGAAAAGCTCATACTTGACCCTGCAATAGGCAGGTGGACCGACGAAAAGCTTCCCATCTATGACTTCGAAACCCTTGACGATTTTGAACGCCTTAAGATTTTTGAAAAACCTTTATTAGCAGCCCTCTCAAGAAAATCTTTCATAGGGGACGTACTTGAAAAACCTGCTACTGAAAGGCTTTACGGCAGCCTGGCTGCAGCAGCTATTGCGGTTTACAAAGGTGCTCATATTATCCGTACGCATGATGTGCCTGAGACCTCTGATGTTGTAAAGCTTTCAGGAACTCTCAGGAGTCGGCCAAGTGTAGTAATAGATGGCAGGTATGAGGTCTCTGTGGTTGAGGTAAAAGCCCCGCAGGACGCAGCCATTGTAATGCGGAAACTTGGGGTAACCGGGATTGGCTCACAGGTAATGCAGAACAAAAGCGTCCATCTTATGCTGAAAATTCGTAATCTTACGACCACTGAGGCTTTAATAATAAAACAGGAGATGCTCGCCCGGGGAGGGGATGCGGCCCTGACAAGGGATGCAGTCTCCCATGAAACGGAGATGACTGATGTGCTTGTAATGGGCACTCTGCTTCAGCTTGGACGCCTTGCCAGGAAACTTGAAGGTCAGGCGCGTTCTCTTCCGCTTATTGCCGAAATGATTCGCGAATGTATTGCAAACCGGAGCGATCTGGAATATCGATATTTGAGGTAATTATGATTATAACTTCAGCAAAACCCCTTGAGGAAATCCTGGCCCTGTTAAAAGACGAAGACTATATCTTCGTTATCGGGTGCAATGTCTGCGCTGCAAAACTGAAGACCGGTGGAGAACCCGAAGTGCTTGAGATGTGCAGACAGCTTGAGAAAAGCGGAAAGCATGTAGTAGGCTGGGCTCTCCCCACTGCAGCCTGCAGCGTCCGGTCTTTTGACTCCCTGGCCCAGAAAAATGAAAAGATAAGCGAGGCACGCTGCATCCTTGTGATGGGCTGCGGCAGTGGAATTTCAACAGTTGCCAGTGTAGCGGAGGTGCCTGTATTCGGTTCAAATGATACTCTCTCTCTGGGAGGTTCAAGTGAAGGCAAATTGCTTTCAGACCAGTGTATAATGTGTGGAAATTGTACAATTGGTGAATTCGGAGGTCTCTGCCCTAAAGCGCAGTGTCCCAAAGGACTTCTGAATGGGCCCTGCGGAGGGGCTGTTGATGGGATGTGTGAAGTCAACAGAGAGAAAGATTGTGTATGGACCCTGATTTATAACAGATTGAAAAAAATCAAGAGACTCGATCTTCTCTACACGGTCCACGCCCCTCAGGAACATGGACTTAAGTAATCTCACTTCTAATTCTTTTTATTTAAAAAAATAATCTCATTTCTGTTTTATTAGTTTAATAATTTCATTAGTGTTTTGGTTTAATTCAGATAACTTCACTTCTACTTTTTATCTAATACTTTTTCAGGTCTGAAAGGAATAAAGGCAAAGGCGATCTGAAAATTTCGCACGTTTTATCCTGAAATATAGTCCCACCTTCCTTTAAACCTGCTAAGTTCGCCGTAATTACGAATTTCCTGAGAAAATTCCTGACACAGGCTTATACATGGCTTGAGATTTATATCTAATAAATTACATATCTTAAAAATTATAAAAATTATAAAAATATTTTCTATTTATTTAACCTGTTAAATTGAATCAGTCTATCAAATTATTTTCCAGGGTGGGGTATGGTTAAGATTTCAATTGTAATTCCTCTTCTCAACAAGGGGCCACATGTTAGGAGATCACTGGGTTCCGTGCTGAGCCAGACAATTCAGGATTTTGAAGTTATCGTGGTTGACGGAGGGTCTGATAATAATGGTCCGGCTATTGTGGAATCTTTTGCAAGCCTCGATCCACGTATCAGGCTGGTTCCCAGGAGGGCAGAGGGGTTTCCGAAGCTCGTAACCAGGGTATACGCGAAAGTAAATCCGAGCTCATAGCCTTTCTGGATGCGGATGACGAATGGATGCCAGCCTACCTTGAAACAATCTTGAAATTGCGGGAAAAATACCCATGTGCAGGCCTGTACGCTACCTCAATAAAGAATGAATCTGTCGATAACGTGTTAATTGTGCTGGGCGCCGAACTAAGAAAACTAGTTCAGGAAGAAGGACTGATCTCAGATTATTTTAAAATACATAAGAACAGGGATTACATATTCGGTACATCTACAGTAGCAGTTCCTTCAAAGGTATTTTCAGAGCTTGGAGGGCTCCAGGCCGGCTACTGGTGGGGTGAGGACATTGATATGTGGTGCAGGATTGCTCTGAAATACCCTGTTGCATACACCAGCCAGGCGTGTGCTACTTATTATCAAAATACGGTCAATAGCGCTGTAAAAAAGAAAAGAGCTATCAAAATCCATCCCTTCGTAAAAACCGCAAGAAAAGCCTTAAATACGGGAGAAGTGCCTCGTGAGTTTATTCGTGAGTTTATAGAAGATTTAGCCGAATACATAAATCTCGTTGAAATGGATACCGCTATACACGATATATATATCGGGGACAGAAGTTTGGCTTTTAGCCTTCTAACCAGAAATGATACTAAAATCTCTTACAAAATAAAATTGCTTCATATTCTCTCAATATATTCCAAAAATAATTTCAAAAAGTCTTCAAAAGCCTCCAGAAAGCGTAAAACGGCCTTAGAATCCCTTAAATACCACTCTATTCCGCACAGGTTAAAACCGGCTGATGCCAGAGAGTCACAGTTGAATCTTCTAGCCTGAAAGGAGATTAATCTTGATTTAAAGGAGATTAATCTTGATTCAGAAGGAGATTAATCTTGATTCAGAAGGAGATTGATGCTGACTGAGAAAAAATTGATTTTGATCTGAAAAACAACTAGAATTAATTGGTGCCGATCTCTGTCCTGAGGCCCGGCCTTCTGGAAGGCGGTTAAATCAAGCCATGTGAGGGGACTGCTGGTAGAATTCGCGGGACCAGTAAGAAAGAAGATTATGAAAACAACTGCATTATTTTTACTTTTTAGCGTTTGATATTAGCCAGGAAACCTGGTCTTCCTTACGTTGTCGTACTCCTCAGGAGCATGGTTTAAATAATTTCATTCCTAATATTCTTATTTAATGCTTTTTAATTTTCGTGAAAAACTGAATTCCAGCAAATTTCTGGTTACTGCTGAAGTCTCCCCTCCTAAGGGCACAAGATTCTCAGTCCCCCTGGAAGATGCTCGCCAACTCAAAGGCATTGCAGATGCTCTAAACGTTACGGATAACCAGTGCTCGATTATGCACATGAGTTCCCTAGCTTTTAGCAAACTTCTGCTTGATGAAGGGCACGAGCCTATTATGCAGCTCACCTGCCGGGATAGGAACAGGATCGGACTTCAGTCAGATCTTCTGGGAGCGTATGCTCTGGGTATCCGGAATATCTGCTTGATGACAGGGGATTTTCCTTCGTGCGGAGATCACCCCGGTTCAAAGCCCGTATACGACCTCGATTCCGTACAGCTCCTGCAACTTGTCCGAAAACTGGATTCAGGCATCGATTTTGCAGGAAACAGGTTGGACGGAGGCACTTCTTTCTGCGCAGGGGCTGTCTCTGGCATAGACCCTGAAAAAACCATCCAGCTAATAAAACTTGAGAAAAAGGTCAGGTGCGGAGCTGACTTTATCCAGACCCAGGCTGTCTATGATGTAGGCATGTTTGAAGAGTTTATGGAGGCTATAAGCCACCTTGATGTGCCTGTAATTGCAGGTCTTATCCCTCTTAAATCCCTGGCTATGGCGGAATTCATGAATAAGAATATTTCGGGAATTCGTGTGCCTGAAGAGATCATGTTCCGCATAAAAGATGCACCTGACCCGATCGAAGAAGGCCTTTTCATAGCTTCGGAAACTATAAAAGAGCTTATGAAACTCTCAAGAGGGGTTCACATTATGCCTGTAGGCTCCCATAAGAACACCCCAAAATTGCTTTCTATGGCTGGAATTTCCGGAAAATGATTCCGATAGGAGTTTAAAGTACTCTCTGTACCGGAAGAATCTTTTTCCTATTTTTCAGCGGTAAGGTTTTTTATCTCCCTGATTTCGCGCCTGAATCTTTTATTCATCTAGAGCACTTTATTTGCATACCTTCTCACATCTTTTTTGAACCTCTGGATACATTTATCAATATCTTGCAGTATTTTACGATTTGATTTCGCATCTACTTTTGATTCAGCAAACCAGGTTAATCATTAGCTTCTAAAGGCAGCAGAATATGAGTTCAGAAAACACTTCCATCCAGATGTTTGGGATTAAGACCCCTATTATCCGGGAAGGGGACGATATCGTACAGATTATAGAAACGGTTCTTGAGGAATCAGATCTTGTCCCGGTTGACGGGGATATTTTCGTGCTTGCCGAATCTGCGGTTGGCACGGCGGAAAAAAGAGTTGTCAAACTTGCAAATGTCACTCCGGGTGAAAAGGCAAAAGTGCTTGGGGAACAGTACGGGATCGATCCCAGGGAAATGGAACTCGTGCTTCAGGAATGCGATGAAGTTTTTGGGGGTGTGCCCGGAGCTGCCCTTACAATTACAAAAGGTGTTCTGGCTCCGAATGCAGGGATCGATGCTTCCAATGCCCCTGAAGGCCATGTAATCCTGCTTCCGGAAGACCCGCGAAAAAGTTCCGAGAATATCCGGAGCAGGCTTGAGCAGCGTTACTCATGCAGGCTGGGGGTAATCATAGGGGACAGCAGGACCCAGCCTCTCAGGCTTGGCTGCTCGGGAATCGCGCTTGGGGTTTCAGGCTTTGTGCCTGTAGAGGATGCCCGGGGAACTAAAGATATCTATGGAAAACCTCTCCTGATTACATATAAGGCTGTAGCTGACAATCTTGTCTCGGCCGCCGAACTCCTTATGGGTGAAGCCGGGGAAAGAGTGCCCTGCGTGCTAATCCGGGGTGCTCCTGTAATTATGGTTAATGAGTCTCCGGATATGCCAACGATCCCGATGGAAGGCTGTATGTATTTCGGCAACGTGATCAGAAGCAGGACCGGGGATAGAGGTGCCGGAAAAAACGAATGATTCTTTATCCAGTTTAAATTTACTGATGCTTTCTCTTACGAATACGTTTACAGTAAAACCCATGAACCTGAGATAAGCGTTATATATTCTCGAAGATAATATATACAATTATTGAGTCCCGACCCTGTATTTGGTAAATCCAGCTTTCAGGTCGCCTATCATCAGGATTGGGTTTCCGGCAGCTTTGTCGTACAGGCCTTTGCAGGCAATATATGTACGATTCTTCTGTATGCTTCCCGGAGTGGATTAAACAAAAACAGAGAAAGTCTCAGACGTTTCAAAATATACAGGTGATTTTATGAAACCGATGTTATTGGACTTTTCCGCAACATGGTGTGGACCTTGCAGGATGCAAAAACCGATTCTTGAAGAGCTTGAGAAAAAGTACGGGGATAAGGTTGAATTCAAGGTTGTCGATGTGGATGAGAACCAGGAAATGGCCTCCAAATACGGCATACACGCGGTCCCGACGCTGATCATTCAGAAAGATGGGACCGAGGTAAAGCGCTTCATGGGTGTAACCCAGGGCAGTGTACTGGCGTCGGAGCTCGATAAGATTCTCTGACCTTCAGTTTTTCTGACAAAACCTCCCAGGATTCCAGAAACCTGGGGCTAATCTTTTTCCATACTCGTTTTTTGAGCTTTTTCTATAATTCCCGCTGCTGAAATTTTTATCTCTCCAGAGATGTCTATGCTTTCATGTAGTTTTTATTTTCTTTATAGGTAAGTTTTAATTCTTTTGTAGCAAGTCTTACTCTTTTACAGGTAAGTTTTATTTCTTTTATTGGTAAGCTTTATTTCTTTTACAAATGAGCAGTATTTCTTTTACAGGTAAATTTTATTTTTTTTACAGGTAAGCGCTTCGATAGCAATTTATCTGTTCACCACTGTCAACTGCCAATTATTTTTAAGTAACCTGCCCGTGATCGAATCTCTTTTATTCAGGACGGGCAAGTCTTATTGAGCTTACTGGCTAAAAAGGCATGAGATCCTCATAAAGACCATAATAATTAAATCAGTTTACAGAAAAAAATTAAGAAAGTAGAAATGGAAAAAATCGAATCAAAATAGACGACGATTCGTAATAATTGTGTCTGCTCCTCTTTCTTTATTTTCGTCTGCGGATTAAAGAAATATTTGGGGAATAAAAAATCCAGAATACTATCCAAATAATGTTAGTTGAATAGGATAAATATTTATAGTAAGTATATCCTAATAACATCAATGTAAAAACGTAAAAAAATTTACAGTGGGAAGAGAAAAACATGAAAATCCGAGTGGTTAGTTCCAGAGAAGAAATCTTTACGCTTAACCCTAATGAGCGTGTTGTTCACCTGGCTTTCAGGCCATCGAACAAGGACGTTTTGGGACTGGTTGAGACCTGCCCCAGGCTTGAGGTAATTCAGCTACCTAAATCCTACAGGCGAACGGTTTCAAAATCCATAGAAATGTTCCTTGAAATGCAGAGAATCCAGCTCATCGAAGGCGATGTCTGGGGTCACAGAAAAGATATAAACGAATATTACACCGTTCCGCCCTCAGTCACTGAAAAAATAAAGGAAATGAAATCCGAAGGTAAATCGACTGAGGATATTGAAGCAAGGGTTTCAAGGGAAAGTAAGCTTAACCCTGAACTGGTCGCTTATATCATTACCAAAGAATCCCCTGCCTGAATTCGGGCAGGTATGCTGCCAGAATTAGCTGAAGATTGAACCG
>CAZSVY010000046.1:0-4983 GCA_964610495.1 uncultured Methanosarcinales archaeon | reverse complement strand
ACGCTTTTTAAGGGGTCTATGTGCACCTTTGCCTCTTCCATCGCCTTTTCAATCCTTGCGGGAGGATGCGGTGCTTTTGTCTGGGGGTTTATTGCATTTCTGGAAATGGTATAGATAACTTTTTTCTTTTTTTCCTCAAGCATACGTTTTCTCTGCTCAGCAGTGAGCTGAAGCTCCCCGCTTTTCAGAATCACGGCAGCAATCTTGAAGGGATCCGTTGTCTCAAAAGCATTGACAATATCGGACTCTGCTGCTCGGTCCCCTCGGTTTGCGTCTTCGAAGATAGTTTCAACCGCCAGAATGTCTTCAAGGCTTACGTCTTCTCCTCGCTTGTAGGCCAGAGCCCCTTCGGGCTCGACCAGGACTTCGAAGTGTTTGCTGCCTCTCTTAAGCCGTGCAGTCACTGCCTCGTCCAGGGACACCATTTTCGAATACCTTCTCCAAAACGTTATTTTGAGAATCCGAAGATTCTCTGATTACTCACTCTCAAATATTATATAGATTTTATTCTTTGTTCTCAGTTCCCCGGTGTTTTTCAAGGATCTGCTGAACATAATTCTCAACTTCTTCAGAAACTAATTTCCTGAATTTCTTATCCTGAAGCGACACAACGCCCACTTCAAGGGTAGACGCATCGAACTTGCCTTCGGCAGCTCTATAGAGCGCATCCATCCCGAGGAGAATAGCCGCATCAATATTCATGTCTTCCCTGTATTCCGCTTCAAAAACCTCAACGACCGCGTTTCTGCCTGCTCCGATAGCTGTCGCCTTGTATTCAAGGAGAGCGCCGCTCGGGTCAGTCTCAAACAGCCTGGGCAGATTGTCGTTCACGCCTGCAATCAAAAGTGCAGTTCCGTATGGGCGAACTCCGCCGTACTGAGTGTAAGTTTGCTTGTGGTCGCAGATTTTCTTGGAGATAACCTCCACACCTATGGGTTCGTCATAAGAAACCCTGTTGACCTGCGCTTCTACACGGGCTCTGTCAACAAGGGAGCGGGCATCTGCCACAAGCCCTGAGGTTGCGGCTCCTATGTGGTCGTCAATCTGGAAAATTTTTTCGATCGACTCGGCTTCCACAAGCCTGCTTGTTATTCGCTTGTCAACCAGCAGCACTACCCCATCAGCTGCCTTGATTCCCACGGCTGTTGTTCCCCTCTTGACCGCTTCGCGGGCATACTCTACCTGAAAAAGTCTTCCATCAGGGCTAAAAACCGTAATTGCCCTGTCATAGCCCATCTGTGGTGCCATCTGCATATTCCGTATCTCCCTTAGTTTTATTCTATATTGTTTTCATTTCCCGGCAAGAAACCGGTCTTTCTTCCTTTAAGGATCTCTGTCCGCAGGCTTGTCAGCTAAATCACCGCCTTCCCCAAAAAGGCTTTGGTCAGTGATCATTAACTGCTGCGCGGATATCCCGAAAATTCAGGACAGAAAGTCCCCGACCCAGCATTCAGGTAAGGAAACCGATTTTTGATTTCCTATAACGTATTTCTTCCTTATTAGAGTTTTTAACCTTTTACTCGGAACTTTCAATCCTGACAGACTTTTTCGGACGAAACCCACGGAAAATACCCCAGTTACAGGGAATTCAAAGGCACTTCTACCCTGCAAAGTATGTTTTCCAGAATCTGGATTCGCGCACTTGAGAGACCTTTTCAATAGTTTTTCAAGGTCCAGTTCCAATGTTAACTAAGTCCGCTAATAAAGTGTATTTACTCAGTTATAATGCTTGTGAGACCCGGAGTTTTCCGCTGTTTGAAGCCGGTTTTTGAGAGCTTTATGGAGAGATTTTAGCTTCCATAATTTCACTCTATCCGAGTTTCGATCTGCTTTCCTATCAGACCCGCAATCTTCCGGATTTAACTTCCGGACCAGCTGTTTTTCTGTCAATCAGTCCTGCCAATCAATATTATACCTGTTACACTAATATACTCGTTAATATACTCGTTCATCATAGTATATATTAGACAGCATCCTGACAGTTTATTAAATAGTTTCCTGACTGCCTTGGGACTGAAGCTTTTCAACCCTGGCACAAAAGCCAGTAACTCCGGAAAAGCTGCTTAATTTGGCTTTCCTGAAGCCTGTCCGGCCTGTTATTCTTCAGCTGTTCTGGGTTTTATCTTGATTTCGGGCTCAAAGGCCGTACAATCCTGAAGAAATTTCTCGGTTGCCCTTTTAACCGTACCTGAAGCTCCAAGTACGTGCAAAGTCGCCCTTTTTCCGTTGACCCGGGTGAGAGTTGTCAGGGAAGCCCTTGTTTCTTTTACTTTAGTATGAGAGCACTGGATAATACCTTTCCAGTCTTCGAACCCCAGTACCTTGATATCACACTCACTGGTAGTGACATCTCCAAGCAAGGAGGAAGCAGAGGACATGACCTCTTTGACCAGGTCACCCCTGCTAACTGGCTCTTCGGAAATGAGCTCAAAGGCCAGATAGCGTTTTTTCGCACGAAGCGAAGGAAGCAAGCGCTTCAAAAGTAATCTCCCTCCTCAAGCACCTCGATACCTTCCCTGATATACCCGGGAACAGGGCGGTTCCTTGAGATTATTCTTTCGGGTACGGTAGTAATAGCTTCAAGGGCTTCGTCTTCTTCAAGCCCGCAGACCTCAGCCAGAGCAAGGGTCTCCATAGGAGAGCGAAGGTCAAAACAGGACATAGCGTCGCTTGAGAGGACAAGGGAAACATCGTATTTTCGGGCAAGGTCAAGGTTTGCCCTGAGATCCGACAACAAACGAACGCGCCTTGGACCTCTTGAATGAATAAGTGGCCTTAATGCCAGGCCGATTGCAACGTCATTTTCAGCTGCGGCCTTTGCAAGCACCTGGTTTAGCCCGCTGCTCTTATCAAAAGCCGGATGGTTCAGGATATCCACTCTCGGATTTTCCAGTGCAGCCCTGTTGACGGTTTCGGAACCTCCGTGCACTATAAGGACATCCACGGACTTTCTGAATTTTCCGATAAGGCTATGAAGTTTCGAGGGATTTTCCTCTACAAGCTCGATTCCCCTGAAAACCTCAAATTCGTTAGTGGAAGGTAATACAGGCCGTGATTGAGGAAGTTTATCCGAGTGGTTTGCAAGCGCAATCCCGCTGTGCCCGAAATGCCGGGCAAGGGCAGCAAGTTGCTCAACAGTATTCTCCCCATCAGGAACCGCATGAACGCAAAAATCGTAGAATTTCGGTTTACCCAAACAACTCCTCCACTATAACTCCGGCTTTTTCCCGGTTCTTCGGATAGGTCTCGATCTTGACTTTTGCAGTGATCGCATCCGAGGAATTAGTCAGCCTAACCTGCTGCAGGTATGCAGCCTGCTTGTCAAAGCGGAGATGGAAGACCTGGTTGTCGTCAAGCCTTTCAGGCATTTCTTCCCTGAGCCTTGCTACGTCCTCTTCGGAAAACCTTTCCCGGACAAAGCGGGCAAAACCCAGACAGTCTGCCTTTCTTTTAAGCTGTACGCTCAGGATAGTAATGGGATTTCCATGGTGCCCTTCAGCCTGAAGCTCTTCAATCAGTTTACTCCCTTCCCGGACGCCGGCACCGGATAAAAAAAAGTCCAGAGCCGCACGGACTCTGGATACGTCTTCGGTTGCGTGGGCGATCACACGCAGTATTATGTAATGAATCACTTGCCTCGACTCTTATGTGCACGGATACTCGGCCTGGTCTTTTCAGTACCTTTTCCGCGTGTAGACAGGCCTCTGCCCTTCCGGCCGGCACTGGTCTTGCCCCTTGCGGCTCTGTCCCTGACGGACGGGTCGCATACCCAGTTCAGGTTCTTGTCGCTCTTTATTACAGGGTGGTGGGGGTCTACAAGAATGACTTCAAACCACTTGTTCTTTCCATCCTCCCCTACCCAGTAGGAGTTCAGGACTTCAAGGTTCGGGTATTTGCGGTCTGCACGGGCTTCGGCAATCCTTTGAATACTCATGCCGCCTGTGATCTTGTTCACTCCCATTCTCTGGGTTCTTCTTCCACGGTTGAACCTTGTTTTACCAAGCCCTCCGCGGCGTACCTTTACCCTGACAACGACAATGCCCTGCTTGGCTTTGTATCCAAGGGAGCGTGCCCTGTCGATTCTTGTGGGCCTTTCAATTCTGGTCACGGATCCCTGCTTTCTCCAGACCTGCATACGCTCCCAGCGGAGCTCGTTCACGTAAGTTTCATCAGGGTTTTTCCATGCATCGCGTACGTATGTATAAAAAGATTTTACCAATTTAAACACCAAGTTTCACTTATGTTTCACGGTTCAGCCCTGCCTGCAGGGCCACATTCCAACGGGACCTAATCCCGAAAATGAAACATGCGATAAACTGAATCATCTGATTTAAAGCTTTGCCCTTGCAAAAGCGCTTTTAAAGGTAGAAATCGCAAAAGGAGAAAAAAAGGCAAGGGTAAAGTTCAGTTAGAAAGCCGAAAAAGAAAGCCGAAAGATAGCGGGTTAAATATCGAGAAGCTGCTGGAGAAAGTGGAAAAAATAATTAATTGTAGTGGGATTCTGCTAATTCAGTTCAGTTAAAACTCAGAAAAGAAATTAGATAATAATTAACGAAATATTATTATACTGTAAACGCTGTTTACGTTTCGGGTTAATATGAGGCTTCAATGGATTGACGCTTTAAAAGGGATAGGAATCATGCTCGTGGTATTTGCACACCACAGCTTACCGGTAGCGCTTGATACCTACATTTTCTCATTCCACATGCCACTTTTCTTTTTTATTTCCGGGTTCCTGTTCGATTTCAGGAAATATGCAGGGTCGGCGGCAAATTTTGTAAAAGGAAGGTTCAGGTCGCTTATTGTGCCTTATTTCGGTTTTGCATTGCTTACCTGCCTGTTTTACTTTTTGCTGGATACGGGATTCCAGCCAGGAGTTACAAATATTGATTTCTTTGGAAATAGTGCCCTCTACGGCGTTTATTCCATACTCTATGCACTGGGCCCTCTTGTTTCCTACAATCCGCCCCTCTGGTTCCTGAC
>CAZSVY010000045.1:0-5613 GCA_964610495.1 uncultured Methanosarcinales archaeon | reverse complement strand
CGTTCCAACTTCTTAATCAGATCTTTTATATTTTCATCCATTTTCCTTCTATCCCCCGTTAGTGTAAAGCTTTACCCGGGCTGGCCAAAAAAATATTTCATAAGAAGAAGCCCAGTATACTTAAAATAAATAGGATGTCCTCCAGTCTGCTAATTCTAAAATTGGCACTTTCAATCCGGGATCTTTTGATATAGTGGCGTATAATTCTGATACAACTGAACCCATCTGTTTAAGTTCGGGCCTGAAAAGTTACAAATGCCCCCTCTTTACACTATTAAACTCAGCCCCTCACATTCTTTAGTTTTAAATATATTACATTCTAAGATATATGAACTTTTAGATTGTTGATATAAATAATATGTAAGTGTCAGTTTACTGTCAGGCCGCAGTTGCGTTTAAAAAATATGAATTTACAAAGAAAGTGCAAATTGAGGAAAGATTGAAGAAAACATAAATTAGGAAATAAGTGAAAAAATTGTAAATTTGGAAATGCGAGAAAAGGGAAATCTAAGCTGAAAAAGAAAAGGTAAAAATGGAAAATCGGGGAAAACCGGAAAACAGAAGATAAATAACAGGAACTTCGCCAGAAAAAAATCAATAAAAAGGGGCCGTAAGCGAGGGGAGGTAATAGTGAGCTGCGAGCAGTATAAACAGGCCACATGCCGGCACTGTGATATTATCGTCTATATTCTCTATTCTTTCCACAAATGAACAAACTATTCCTGCAAAAACTCCGGCAAGGCCCATTTTTGCGCCTATGATTATACACAGCACGAGCATACCTGCAGTGCCTTCCCAAGCTTTTGTCCTTTTGTTGTATTTAAGGTTCCTGATTACGCCCGTGATCCCGTCTCCATATGCCATGAAAAGCACCGGAACCACTCCAAGCCAGAAACTCCTGTCAATGTACCAGGTAAAAAGTATTATCAATCCCCAGCTCAATGTGAAATCCACATCATAGAGGTTTTCAGGGTCCTGGAACCAGTACATCCTCCTGTTGAGTTTATGCGGCAGATAGGTTATAAGAGCAAGCCCAAAAGCAGTAGCTGCCGGCACAATCGGCTCATGGGCGATAAAGGGGAGCAGCATTGCTGTCAATCCGCCAGCCAGAAAGTGAATTGCTTTTCTTGAAAAATACATTGAAGAATTAATCGACCTGCCCTTTTTTAAAGCAAATTGATATACCTTTTTAGAGATAATCAGGAGCACGAACAGGTTCCATACTGAAAGTACCGCAAATACGGGCAGGTCTGCCAGTATAGCTTCCCATGAAATTTGAAGCACAGCCTCCATGAAACACTCCACATCCTTTAAATATAAGACTTTTTTGAATTTGCCGTATTTCTATTTAATAAAATTTGTCACCTGGGATTTCTGAATTACGAGCTTTGATCAGATAACGGCTTTTTTGGGCTTAACATTCATCCTTTTTTATATTTTTATCATTTTCCAAATAAAAATAGAAATGTCTATATATTTTATAATCTTCATACTGTCAATGGAGGACCTCAATGAGATTCAGCAAGCAGATCTTTACAATCCTTATTCTATCTCTTTCACTGGCCCTTGCAGCGAGCGGGTGCGTCTCCGAAGGTGAAGGAGCAGAGGACAGTGTCCCACAGGAAGTAACCGAGAGTGGATTTTCGAATATCAGGGAGAATCCGATAACACCGTGGAATACCAAGCCTACGGCGCCTGTGATTGATTCCACAGCCTGTATCGACCCCCAGGCTTCAATCATAGGAAACGTGACAATAGGTGCCAGTGTTATGGTTTCCCCCATGGCATCGGTCCGGAGCGATGAAGGAATGCCGATTTTCGTAGGAAATAGGAGCAACGTGCAGGACGGAGTTGTACTCCACGCCCTTGAGACGATAGATGAAGAAGGCGAGCCTGTAGAGAAGAACATCGTTGAAGTTGGCGACGAGAAATACGCAGTTTATATAGGAGAAAATGTTTCGCTTGCCCACCAGTCTCAAGTTCATGGTCCGGCGTCCGTAGGTAGTGATACCTTTATCGGTATGCAGGCTTTCGTTTTCAAATCAAAGGTAGGGAACGACTGCGTACTTGAGCCGAGATCAGCAGCAATTGGAGTAACCATTCCTGATGGCAGGTATATCCCGGCAGGCGTGGTTGTCACTTCCCAGGCCGAAGCCGATAAGCTGCCGGAAGTTACCGACGATTATGCATACAGGCACACTAATGAAGCCGTAGTATATGTAAACGTCCACCTGGCCGAGGGGTATAATGAAGCTTCATAATTAAGGATTGGATTACAGCAGTAAAAATTGATTCAAATAAAGAAAGTCAATTATTAAAATAAGAAAGTAAATTAAGTCAACTAAGGAAAATGAACTAACTGAACTCAAAACCTTATTCAATTAGAGATTTACCCGGATTTCGCCTTTTTCCTTTCCGGGTAAAATTTCTCTTTTGTTTTAGGATTTCTCCCCCGATTGACAAGGATATAATTTTCCTGCTAATTCTTCCGGCATTTGACATTTAATTTATAAATTTAATCCTGATTTCAGGTCAAGATGTATAATATGAACCAGGGTTTCGATACATTATATAATTAATCATTTATATTCATAAAACTAATTTTTTTAAGTTAACGGTGATAATTGATGAGAATAATGTACAGATACTTAGCTTTGTTCTTATCTCTTGTATTTCTTACTCCACCTGCCGGTGCAGGACCGGGCGCCGTATCCGAATACGGCAATTCTACGGGGGAACCGGGGTGGAACACAACGCAAAATGCTTCAGAGAACTATTTCTATTCCGATTCGGGCTTAATTTGCGTTGTTACAGGAGAGGTCGGAGGCTATGGAGAAGAAATTTATCCGGATGGCCTTGTGGAAAACATTACTTTTCTTACTGACAGCCCGGAGTCGGAATTGTTCCCGGTATGGACTGCCGATGGAAATTATATTATGTACACGGTTCAGAGGGATGGATCAGAAAATTCTGAATCGTACATAATGAAAGCAAATGGGAGCGAGATCGAGCAAACAGGCGTGGTGGAAGGAGACCTTACCGGGTTTAACGATATAAATCCCAATGGAACAGAACTGGTTTTAACAAAATCAATCAATTTCCAGCCTGGCCTCTACCTCATGAGCCTGGAAAATGGAACAGTAACCTCAGTTGCGGATGATCCCGATAAATCCGAAGGCTGGGGAGCATGGTGCCGCCTGGGCCGGAAAATCGTATACACCCAGAAATCAGGGGATTCCCCTTCCCAGCTCTGGATAGTTGATAGGGATGGGAGTAATAAAATCAGGCTTGGAACCTCCGAAGATATAGGAATGGGTAAAGACTGGTGCCCTCTCGGCCTGAAGATTCTGTACAGTGCTAAAAACTCAAAAGAAAAACCTGATCTGTGGGTAATAGATTGGTATGGCACAAACCAGACCCAACTGACGGATACCCCATACGGGGAATGGAATCCCTCCTTTAGCCCTGATGGGAAAAGAATAGTGTATATTTCGGACGAAGGAGGAAAACCTGAAATCTGGCTTCGGGATATCGAAGGAAACTACAGGGCCAGGCTTACAAACAATATCGGAGTAATTGATTCTATCCCCAGGTGGAGCCCTGACGGCTCAAAAATAGTTTTTACGGCGCATAACATGCAGAATACTTCGGACAATTTCACAATGATTAATCCGGATCCTGCTATACCGACTGATTCTAACAACTCTATAATCACGACGAACCCTGCAATAACAGATAGTTCAACAGCAGGAAATGATTCTACAGTAAAAGGCAGTTCTGTAGCAAGGGATAATTTCACAGCAGGGAATTCGGTAATAGCAAACAATTCTGTAAAAAACGGCTCAGATTCCACTTTGGGAGATGGCTCGACTAATCCGGTAATGAGTGATTCGGACATTGTTATTATAGAGCTCGGAACCGCACCTGCGGTCTCTCCTCTACCGAAAGTCACCAGTGTCAAAATCGACTCCCCTCATGAGATTTCGAAAGGCGGAGCTGTCAATATTTCCATAACCGTGAAAAATGAAGGCCTGAATGCAAGTGAAGGTTATATCTGGGTCTCTTTCCCTGAAGGGGGAGAACTGGAAAAAGTGGAAGGCACAGGTAGCGATATTAAAATTTATCCGAAAGGAAACCTGATCCAGGGGAAAAATGGAAATCTCACTGCACAGTATCCACTTATAGAGTTTGTTGAATATGGATGGGGTAAGGAACAGGAAGAAAACCTGAATATAACACTAATGCCGAATAATGAAAAAACGAATAATGAAACATTGAATAATGAAACTGAAGAAATTATATTCTTTGTGCGGGCTGCATTGAAGAATGACCTTGCAGGAACTTACATGAAAGATCCGCAATTTTCTGAAGACCTCGACCAGCAGGGTCTTGAGGTTTACAGATATTCCATAGATGTGTCGTGAAAATAGAAGAGACTATTGCTAATAATTTCGCTTCTATTTTTATTCATTTTTTGCCCGGTTTTATCCGAATTTCATCCATTTTTTACTCGGTTTTATTGGGTTTATTCATTTTTTAGTCGATTAATTGAGAATATATCCTCTGGACTGAGCTCCCACAGACTATATATTTCAGGATACACATGTATTATTAATTTATTATGTTAACAGTGAGAACTTATGAAACCAAATTTAATATGTGTGTGTCTGCTACTTATTATCGGTATCCTTACCATGCCTGTAGAAGCAGCTGAAGGCTATGGAGAAAACATCTCTGTGAACAGCATCGTGAAGACTGTAAAGTTCCTTACCGACAGTCCTGAATCGGAACTATTTCCGGTGTGGACTGCGGACGGGAATTATATTCTATATACGGTTAAAAATAATGAATCCAGAATCTTTAACTCGTACAGAATGAAGGCAGATGGGAGCGAAGCAATGAGAACTGGAATAGGGGAAGGAAATCTTATCGGTTTTAACGATATGAACCCCAATGGAACAGAGCTGATTATAACAAAATCGGACGGCTCTCAGTCCGATCTGTACAGGATAGATATGAACAGTGAAATCGCAACCCCTATTACAAATGATCCTCAAAAGTCCGAAGGCTGGGGGGCCTGGTGCCGTCTCGGACGAAAAATAATCCATACCCAGGAATCAGCAGGTTCTCCTTCTCAACTCTGGATAGTTGATAGGGACGGGAGCAATAAAACCCGGCTCGGCACCTCAGAAAATGTTGGAACAGGAAAAGACTGGTATCCGCTTGGCCTGAGGGTAATATACAGCGCCAGAAACTCAAAAGAGAAACCTGATCTCTGGACAATAGAGTGGTATGGCACAAACCAGACTCAGCTCATGGATACGCCTTACGGGGAGTGGAATCCCGCTTTCAGTCCTGACGGAAAACAGATTGTATACGTCTCGGACGAAGGAGGAAGTCCCGAACTCTGGCTCAGAGACATACAGGGAAATTACAGGATCAGGCTTACAGAAAATCTCGGAATAGTTGATGCTTACCCCAAGTGGAGCCCGGACGGCTCGCATCTGGTGTTCGCCGCCTGGGCCAGCGACCAGGGCCCCGCGGCGAGCGCGAACATCCACCTGCTCGATCTGAACGACGAGGCGGTGCTGCGGCTCACGGAGGATGATCTGG
>CAZSVY010000044.1:0-8006 GCA_964610495.1 uncultured Methanosarcinales archaeon | reverse complement strand
TGTACTTTCTGGAATCTGGATTTTCGGGTCAGGAAATTATTCCGATTCCTCGGCAAATGTCCATGTTCACCATAATCAGATCTATGATACCGGAACCGACTCCAGCCGTAAAGAAATAGGAGGAATCGTTTCCGATGGATTCAACGTTACCATTGAAAATAACGTAATTGATGGAGCCTGTGGAGCTGGCATTGTACAGAAAAATGTGTACTATTCTTCAGCTCTGACTGGCTCGGGATATGTTATTACTGCGAGAAATAACATTATAACAAATACTCTACCCTCATCAGCCGGAGGAAACGGACCTGGCATATCCAATTTACTTACAGACACGCACTCTTTTGTTTTGCAGAACAATTGTTTCTATAATAACGCCGGAGGCGATTATTCGGATGTGGAAGCATCATCTACAGATATACAGGCAGATCCGCAGTATGCAGACAGAAACAACCATGATTACCATTTAAAGTCAAAAGCCGGGCGGTGGAACGGGATCGATTGGGTAAATGACAGTGTAAGCTCCCCATGCATTGACGCTGGATATCCTTCATCAAACTATTCTAACGAACCGGAACCCAATGGAAACAGAATTAACATAGGCCCGGATGGAAATACGGGGTATGCCTCGAAATCAGAATTGTATCAGTCAACACCGATCCTTCCTGTGGCAAACTTCAGTGCAAATCTTACTGTGAAGTTCACTGATACATCCACTAACAGCCCAACCAGATGGGAATGGAACTTCGGAGATGGAAGTACTTCAAACGAGCAGAATCCTGTACACGTATACAGTAGCGAGGGAACATACACTGTTACACTGGTTGCAACAAACTATGGTGGTTCCAGCTATGTAAGATCAATGATTATTACGGTAGACCGTGTACTGACGCCGCCAGTTGCAAACTTCAGTGCAAATAAGACAGAGGGAACAACTCCTCTTACTGTGAAGTTTACCGACACATCCACCAACAGTCCAACCGAATGGCAGTGGAACTTCGGAGATGGAAGTACTTCAAAAGAGAAGAATCCCTTACACGTATTCAGTGGTGAGGGAACATACAGTGTTACACTTGTTGCAACAAACGGTGACGGTTCAAGCGGTATAAAATCAATGAGTATTAAAGTAAACCGTGTACCGACACCACCAGTTGCAAACTTCATTGCAAATAAGACAGAGGGAACAACTCCTCTTACTGTGAAGTTTACTGACACATCTACCAACAGTCCAACCGGATGGAAATGGAACTTCGGAGATGATCAAACCTCAACGGTCCAGAATCCTGAACACACGTTGAGAAACGTAGGGGTTTATACTGTTACATTAGTTGCATCAAATGGTGACGGTTCAAGCAGTGCAAAGTCAATGAATATTACAGTAAACCGTCTACCGACACCACCAGACGCAAACTTCACCGCAAAGCAGACCGGACCGTTTACGGTTCAGTTTAATGATATGTCGCTTAACGAAATACTCGAAAGGACCTGGACATTTGGGGACGGTTCCACATCTGCCGACGCAAATCCAACACATGCCTATGCTAATGCGGGGATTTACACAGTTAACCTGACTGTAAGCAACGCAGATGGTACCGATGCTGCAAACAAGACAATAGCCGTCACCGGGACAACGGCTTTGCCCAAAGCAAGCTTTACAGCAGTACCTACGTTTGGGCGTATCCCTCTCACAGTTAAGTTCACAAATACATCCGTCAACGCAACCTCAGTAAAGTGGAACTTTGGCGATGGAGCCGCCTCTACTTATGCAAACCCAAGTCATACCTATAGAACTAGAGGATATTATACTGTAAAACTAACTGCAATCAATGGCGACAAATCAAGTACTGCAAGCAAGACAATATATGCTGCGAGCTGATACGGTAAGAGACGAAGCCGAAGATCAATGACAGCAGTATACTGCCTGTGGTAAAACCAGTGAGAGTTCTTGTTACCTGTTTCAGTGCAAAGTCAAGAACTGGAAAAACAGAAGTGACTGGGCAGTTCACCGATAAGATCACGAACAGCCCAACTTCCTGGTACTATCATCTCAGTGATGAACTACCTCAACTGCCCAGAATCCTTCACAGATGTCCAAGAAGCTGGAAAATACACAGTATATATGAATGCGAAGATTGTATGAATGCGAAGACTGATGGTTATAGTTACATCAGGAAGATACAGAACTTTATTTGTGTTAACAAAAGTGATCAAAGAAGTAACCGCAGGCAGATCCTGTCACTCTTCTCTTTTTATATGCAAATATCTTCACTATTTTTTACAGTAAGTATGTGCGGGAAAAAGCTACCTGTGGAGAGTTTGTAGTAAGAAAGTCTGTAATAGAATACATAGTATGTAAGAGTAGAATACATAGTATGTAAAAGGTAGTAGAACTTATTCACTTAACTATTTTTAATAGAGTAGCCGAAATTTTTCGCTTATGAGCCGTAAAAACCAAAAATAGATCTGCCATTACACCGATATATAAAAGGGGACTATATGGATGCATTTGTGGGTACAAGCGGCTGGTACTATGACTGGAACAAAAAGAAAAGCCTTGATTGGTTTATCCAGAATTCCGGCCTGAATAGTGTCGAACTTAATGCCAGTTTTTATAGATTTCCCTCGCCTGACCAGATTGAAGGCTGGAACAGGAAAGGGACAGAGCTCAGGTGGAGCATAAAGGTGCACAGGTCTATAACCCACTGGCGCCAGCTCAGTGAAAGTTCCCTTGAAATCTGGGAAAATTTCCGGGAGCTTTTTGAACCCATGGATCACCTCGTTGATTTTTACCTCTTTCAGGTGCCTCCGAACTTCAATGATACCGCAAGGGCACTCAGGTTTGCAGAAGCTGCAAAACTTGGGGAAAGGTTTGCCCTGGAGATCAGGAATAAAGAGCTGCTGGGAAATGATGAGGCATGTGCCGAGCTTACGAAAAAAGTGACCCTGGTGTCCGTAGACTCGCCGGATTACAGGAACCGCATCTTCCCCGGTAAAACCGTGTATATGAGGATGCATGGGAGAGAAGGCTGGTACAGTTATGATTATTCCCGGGCAGAAATTAGCGAAACTATCAGGAAAATGCATGAATTCGGGCCTGAGAAAATCTACATCTATTTTAATAACGACCATAATATGCTCGAAAATGCAAGAATGGCATTAAAAGCCTTTTCTGGTTTGTAAACCCTGATCCTTTTCCTCAATTCCCAAAAAGCTCCATTTTAAGGAGAGAGAAAATGGGATACAATGGCACTAGTTCTCATTTTCTTCACAACTGAAGGAACTATTTTTCAATTGTTAACATTTATTATGAATAAATTATTATATTAAGAGGTGTATTCAAAGTTTAATACGGAGATTCTGAGGAGTTAAAAGTCAGGTGCCTCAAAATCAAAAACGAATTTTTGAGAATCCAACCAACAAAGAAACCATTTTACCCGGAATTCCCTATATATAAAAGAAGTGAAATATATGTTCTGGAGTAAGGACGATATAGTTGAAAGGCTGAGCAAAATCCCTAGAACCCTGGAAGACATCTCAATAGAAGTTTTTGAAGGTGTACCCCCAACAAACGATTTTTTGCAAAAGGCTGGCCTTTCGAGAGAGAACTGCACAGATGTATCCTACGTCTGCAGAGACTCGCACACAAATGTGAGCATAGAACAGGTAAGCATAGAAAAGGAACTCATGTACCCTTATGTAGACGGTTCCGTTTCGAATGAATTTGCGGTTCAGTCAACTCAGTACCGGTTTATGCTGCCTTATGAAATCCTCGACAACAATATAAGGAAAGAATACAGGATATTTCAGCCTGAGGAACTGAAAGCAAAGTTTCCTGCAGCTTATAAACAGCTAATGGAAATTAAACAGCAGTCTGAGACCGAAAAACAGGAATTCGATTCGACCGATTACCGCCTCGAAAACGAAAGCTTCCTGCGGTACATTAATACACCTAAAATTATCATCACCAGTAACTCTCGCCTGCAGGCTTCGTATGATTCAACCGGAAAGCACGTTTTTGCAAGCGGAGTAGGAGTCGTGCTCGGAGACCCCACACTCTACCACTATGTTACGGCTGTACTCAACTCTTCGATAGCAAGAGCTTTTCCTGAGATCTGGAGCCGCAAAGGGGTAGAGAATACCAGCAGCCTGAACTCACAGATGCTAAAAAGGTTCCCAATAACGTTCCCTAAAAAAGAGATTACCGAGAACGTTATAAGCACAATCTCCCGTTACCTGATTTACCTCAACAGGCAAAGACAAATGGCAAAAGCCTATGCTATACCCGGTTACCAGGAGCTCATTGATTTCTACAAGAGAATTTCAGATCTTCTGATTCTGGACACTTACATTACAAACGATCTTGACCCAAAGCTTCTTGAGATTCTTGCAGAAAACATCACGGCATCTGATGGAGGATTTGAATACAGCGACGATATAAATCTCCTTATCGGATTGCAGGAAATAAAGAAGAATATTCTGAGTTCTCCGGACTTCGGGAAGTGCAGGTTCAGCAATGAGTTCACAAATATTCTGGCAACTCTTAAAAACAGCCGTGTCTGGTAAGAGAAATAACTCAGCCAGCCGCTTTATTTATTTTATTTTCCGGTATCTTGACTTTTTATTTTTCCGGTATCTGATTTTTTATTTTCCGGTATCTTAACTTTTTATTTTCCGGATGTTTGACTTCTTTTTTCCGAATACCCCGACTCCCAGCCTCAGTTCTGTGAGCTGATACTGCATCGAGGGGACTGATTCTACATAAGAGAAGCACGCCGTTTTCCTGGCTTGTGGCGGCAGGGTCCGCTAGTTATTCGGCTGACGATATAGTTTTCTGCTCGAGCTGCAATCTTCCTTCTAAACTCAGTTATATTTTTTACTTCCGGAGAGGTCAACGAAACTTTCAACAAAGTACCCTTTCCCTCCTGTGGAAACAGGCACAACACTTCTGAGCATCGGTATGTCTTCTCCTTCGATTTTAAATCGAAACTTATTCATCAGTTTCCTTCCAACTTTTCCAGGCATCATTGCACTGCATAGCATCATTGCACTGCATAAACACATGATGTCGTTTACCAACTTCACATCCGTAGTATACTCTCGTTGAGCGAATATCTGTCAATCCACCGTATTCTGTTCTGTCCATAACATGGTGTACAGCAGTGCTATTATAATACAAGCGCCACAAATTCCTGGTATCATCTGCCGATTTGCCCTGGGAGGCGTGACATGTGGTTCAGCAGGTTCAGTGTATGCAGATGAAGTGCTTGAACATAAACAATAACGCCAGCTATAGTAATGTTAACCTGGAACAAGAAGCGGATATTATGGGAGTAAGGTCTGAAGCCGTTGGAAAACAATCCTTAAATATCATTCTAATGGCCGGGCACGCTGGAAATTTTCGAGAAATAGATAAGGGCAGGAAAATAGCAAAAAGAACAAATCAGAAGGAATATGAAATGTATACCAATCCAGGTGGGCTTCGAGATATCATACCTGCTGCAGAACGAACCAACCAGGACAATCAAGAAATAAGCGATATGGGCGAGAACGTTATAATAATGCAAAATGTGTTTTATGGAATTCAAAAAGAATCATGTTTGGCTCTCGATATAAAAATAGGGAAAACTACAGCTTCCAGATTTCAACTATTGGAATCCGGAGAAAAAAGTCGAGCTGGTGCGCTTTTTAAAGAAATGAAGCTGAAGCTTTATGATCGTTATACCAGATCCTCTGTCCGAGGATGGCGGGTTATTCCGATAGATAACGGAAATAGGGCGAAGATAGGTAGAAATTCCGAAATCTGGTTGCGGAATCAACTTGACAGAATAAACGTGAATAAAGATGCCGTGTTAAAAAGTGTTATAACTCAACTTGATCTGATTAAAAGGAGATTGGAGCAAAGTCAAAAAACTTTTATTGCATCCAGCGTCCTGATTGTAATTGATCTTCAGCATCCAGAGAACGTAAGTGCAAAATTAATTGATTTAGCACATCCTATCGATGCGAATAATAGACTATTTCAAAAATATAAAGAAAACTTTAATGAGGGAATAATTGCACTTATTACTTTTTTTGAAAATTATGTAGCCGAACAGGAAGTACAGGTAACATAATCAACGTAAAATCTAAAATATAATTTCGGATACCATTTGGTAACATATATTATTGGACAAGCCTATTTAATAGAAGAGTGTTCCGGAATGTTTAGAGTTAGATTTGGTTGGATCTCCGGCAAAGAGCTTTATTTACTGCTTTTCATTCAGGAGGGGTGAATTATGATTGATTCCAAGAAAAACTCGGAAAAAGAAGAGATTTCAGGAAAAGAAGAGATATCTGCCGAAAATACCTCTATTGAGACTGAAGATAAAAATCTAGAAAAAGAAGTGGGGAAAGAAATGGGGAAAGAAATGGAATTAAAAATGAAAAACCACCGGGCTCTACTTGAAAGGTACGAACAGCGGCTGAAAGATCTGGATCCGGAGCTTATCACTCCTGAAGATGAAATAGCCTTGAAGGAAGCTTTTATGCACGCAAAGGAGGTTTTTGAGCCTGAGGAACTGGTAAGCTGGTTTACAGTCAAAGCCGAGCCCTTCTATAGATCCGGATCCTGGAAAGTGCTGTTTCCCCTGTATGAAGAACTTCTTGGGATTGCGGAAAAGAAACCCGGGCCTGAGAGTCCGGAAACCGCATCTGCACTTAACGGGCTTGCAGGAATCTACCGCTATATGGGGAATTATGAAGAAGCCCTCAGGCTTTTTTCAAGAGCCTTAAAAATCCGTGAAAATCTTCCCGGCCAGCCCAGGCCTGAAACCGGGGATACGCTGAGTGAGCTTGGCATTCTATACTATATGATGGAGCAGCGCGAAGAAGCCCTTTCATTCTATACCCGGGCGCTGCAGATCCAGGAGAAATTCCTGAGCTCGGAAAACCTTGGCACCGTCAGAACCCTGAACAGGATAGCCTTTTTTTATAAGGGGCTGGAAAAGCCCGATAAAGCTGAAACATGCTTCAGGAGGGCTCTCGAATTTATTGAGAGGCTTCTGGAGCAGGAGCCTGACAGCCGCGTGGTTTTGGTATATAAAGCCGGAACCCTGAATAACCTGGGCGTTTTGCTCTCGGAAATGGGCAAACTTGATGAAGCTGAAGGCACGTACGGGCAGGCTTTAAAACTTCAGGAAAAAGTATACGGCGCTGAGCACCCGCAGGTGGCCCAGACCCTGAACAATCTTGCCCTGCTCTATTTCCAGACCACAAGGTACGAAAAAGCCATGATCCTCTACACCCGGTCCCTGGAAATTATGGAAAAATTCGGAAAAACCGAACACACGGGCTTTGCCACGACCCTGAACAACCTTGCAGGCGTCTATGTCCAGAAAGGTCGCCACGAAAAAGCCCTGGAACTCTACACGCAAGCCCTCGAAATCCGGGAGCGCGTCCTTGGCCCTGACAGCCCTGACGTCGCCAAGACCTTAAACAACCTCGGCGAACTTTACAGGATTATCGGCCAGCATAAAAAAGCTCTCCCTCTCTACACCCGCGCCCTCAAGATTTACGAAACTACTCTCGGCCCGACACATCCCGATTTTGGCACAACCCTGAACAACCTCGCAGGCCTCCACGAAAGCATGGGCGAATACGAAACCGCAATCGATCTCTACGAAAAAGCCCTCGACATAATCGAAAAAGAATACGGTCCGGACCATCCTTACTTCAAAATCACACGAAATAACTTACTGGGCCTGTACGAAAAAATGGAACGAAGCTGGCGGAGCTGAGTTTCAGAAGAGCGAGAACGTAGAAAAGCGTCGGTAATGGAATCTTCAAATACCTTATTTTGAATTTAAAAGATTTCGACAGTGTAATATAGAACAACTTGAAAATACGTCCACAGGTCAGAAATTTAGTTGATCAGAAAACTGCCCTGTGGAGAATCATAAATGCCAATAGACCCTACAACGTATTTTGGAAAAGAGAGAGTTTTTGTTGATAGGGAACCTTGTATTAAGGCT
>CAZSVY010000043.1:0-7909 GCA_964610495.1 uncultured Methanosarcinales archaeon | reverse complement strand
AAAGTCTCTAAAAATTTAAAGCCTATAAAAACTTGGAGGTTGAGAGTTTAGCTCAACCCTGAATAATAACTTTCCGAAAGTTTCAGATAATTCGATGGGCCATTTCTATTTAAGATATTATTTTATCCAGCTGGTTCTTCTGGGCTGCGATTTTGATTTCCCTGGCTATTCTCCTTCCAGTTGAGAGATTTTCCTCCATCAGGTCTGCATAAGGAGAGCCTGAAATGTAAGGTTTATCCCTGCAACAATCCTGGCTGAGATCTCGAATACCTTAATCTCAAGCGTATCCGTAAAGACCGTTTCAAGGCAGAAAGCCCCTATCATCCCGCCAAAAAGGCCAAGGGATTCTTCAACTACCCGTTCTCCGAGAGAGAAGATAAGGGGCAGCAGGGATTCTCTTGCTACCAGGGGTACGTTTCCTGTGACCACATATGTCGGGCGAATGCCTGCTTCTATGAGTTCTCTGGGCGAACCGAGCCTGAAGATCTCATCGGCATTGGATTCTACCCTGCGGTCCATGCTAAGAAGCTCAAGGCTGCCCTCGCTTAAAGTATATCCCTCGTTTCGGATGGGGGAGTAGAAGTAATGCAGGTAATAGCGGGTTCCGGTGATAAATTCCTGAATTGTGTACTTCTGGGTTCGGTCTACGAGTTCATCGAATTCCTCGTAGGTTTTTGCGACGAAGAAACCTTTTCCTCCCTTTGCTCCATCATACTTAACCATTACAGGCCCATTGATTTCGCGAGGATCATCGATTTTCCCGGGCATGTGAATGCCTGCTCCGAGCAGCCACTCCCGTTCTTTATTCCTGTCCGACTCCCATTCGAGCACGGCCCGGTTACCGAAAGTGGGCACAGTCAGCTCTGCAAAATTTTCCGTGCCAAGGTAAGCGACAAATGAACCGTGTGGAATGATGATAGTATTTTTTTCTCTAAGCTCCTCAGCCTTATTCATTATATCGTCATAGCTTTCGACAATAAGGTACTCATCAGGTTTTGCCTTGGGGAAGGCTTCATAAAACTTGGGAGGTTTACCAACGCAGATTCCCAGAGTTCTGAAGCCTTCTTTTCGAGCTCCATCAAAGATTTGAAGGCTTGAGTGAGAACAGACTGTCGCAATTGTAATGTTTTCTAAATCGTAATTTTTCAGAAATTCAAGGACCTGCTGTTTTGTGATCATGATTGGTACCAGCGGAAAATTTAGATTAGAATATACAATGTTGTATTTAAGGTTAAGGTCTGGATTCTATATATAAATATAGTAGTGGATGTATATTTACACACAAAAATAAAAGTTTATATTAAGATCCGCACAAATTAGAGTACAGACTGAATAAAAAATAGGCAGGTTTTTAATTCAGGAAGTAAATATGGACGGGCTTGAAAATCGAGACGGTTTATCGGATGCTGGCGAGCCTCCAAAGGGGCCAGAACAAACAGAGCAGGACAGCAGGGTACTTGTTCTCCCGGTAAATGGGGAATCCAGAAAGATCACTCAGATTCTTTCCAATGAGACATCGTTAAAGATTCTTGAATTGCTCGGGAAAGAAAGCATGTCTGCAACCAGTATTGCAGAGGAGCTGAAGCTTCCCCTTACTACTGTCAAGTACAATCTTGACTCTCTTCTCGGATCCGATCTTATAAAGGTCAAACAAATAAAGTGGAGCCAGAAGGGGCGACAGGTAAAGATTTACGAATCCGTGGAAAAACTGATTATTCTTGTTCCTTCGAAGAGCTCGATGGACAAGCTTTCTATTATAAGTCTGCTTCAAAAGTATATCGGGGTAATAGGAGCTGCCTTTTTTGCAGCTGCAGGGATTGAGTATTTTTCGGCCTATATGCAGGCAAAGAGGTTCATTGATGCGACTGCTCCTTTGAGAACGGGGATAATGGAGATACCTGGTGAGCCTTCTCCGGAGCAGATGGTTATGGATGTCAACGAGAGCAATAATATAAGCCCGAAAATAGCTCTCGACCAGCAGATGCCCGAAAACGAAGCCCTGAATGCAAGTTCTGAGGCTCTGGAAACTGGAACAGGAAATCTCTCTTCCGGACTGCAAGCTGGCCCTACTCAGGAAGCTGCTGAAGTTCCCATGCCCACACCGGACGGTTTAGATTCGGTTCAGGGAGTTCCCTCTCCCTCTATTCCTCCTGAAGGGTTAGCTCATGCAGGCGGGATTCACGGGCTTTATGACACGCTTTCTCTTCACCCCGGAATCTGGTTCCTTTTAGGGTGTGTTTTTATAGTAGTCCTGCTGATTGTAAGAGAAATCTATTATAAGAAAAAAGCCAGGTAGAGATTCTTATGAGAGTCGCTTTAAAACTTGCATATATAGGCACCGAGTTTCACGGCTCCCAGATCCAGCCCAATGTCGAGACCGTGGAGGGAGAACTCTTCAAGGCTCTTCGGAATCTCGGGATAATAGAAAGCCCCAAGTCTGCGAATTATACCTGCGCCGGCAGGACCGATGCAGGGGTTCATGCCCTTGAACAGGTCGTCGCTTTTGATACGGACAAACCGAATCTGGCAATTCCAAGAATCATAAACTCCGAACTTCCCCCGGCAATCTGGACCTGGGCCCATGCGGAAGTGCCCCGAAGCTTTGATGCCAGGAGAGATGCGGTTTCCAGGCACTACCGATATGTAATGAGCGGGAAAGAGTACGATATTTTCAGAATCCGGGAAGCTTCAAAATTGCTGCTCGGGACCCATGATTTTGAAAACTTTTCACGAACCAACGGAGAAAAAAGTACGGTTCGAACCATAGAAAGAATCAATGCCCGCGTAGATGGAGACCTTACAAAAATCGATGTTGTTGGAAACAGTTTCCTCTGGAATATGGTCCGGAAAATCGTAACCGCCCTTTCCGTGATAGGAAAAGGGGTACGTGATAATGACTGGCTGCTCCAGATGTTGAATCCGGACATTTATGAAGAAGGAATCGAACCTGCTCCAGCCTATGGATTAACTCTTCTGAAAGTGAACTATGACGAAAAGATAGAATGGATTGAAGACAATTACTCTATCAGGAGAGCAGGCGAACAGAACCAGAAACATATCCTCAGGCACAGGGTTATGGCCGAGGTACTGGAAGAGTTGATCTCTCACGAGTAAAAAGTGCCTTTAAAGGGTACCTTAATATTCTGTACTTTATTTTAACACTTCATCCCCATCTCCCTTTTTCATTCTTTATTTCTTTTCCGAAAAATTGTCTTTCTGAAAAATAGTTATTGTGCGGATAAGGCTTCGATGTACTCTCTGGGTGTATATATTAAGAACTTTAAGCCCGGCCTTTTCCCCGTATTCCAATGCAGCTTTATCCGAAACTACAACTGCAATGCCCCCGGGCTTAAGCACACGCTGGATCTCATTAAGAGCACAGGAATAAAGCTCTTCCAGGGATTCGGCAAGAATTGCCGCCGACCTCCCGTAGGGAGGGTCAGTAACGACTGCATTTATCGTGGCTTCTTTAAACGGCATCCTGCAGGCGTCTCCTTCCATCAGGGCATAATCCAGTTTGAAGGCTTCAAGGTTCATACGGGCACCCATAACAAGTTTTTCCTGGGCATCGACTCCTATAACCCTTGCTCCCACAAGCCCGGCTTCAACAAGAATGCCTGCAGTGCCGCAAAAGGGGTCCAGAATGAGTTCTCCTGGCTTTATTCCCGACAGGTTTATGAGGGCACGTGCGACCCTGGGCATAAGGACTCCAGGGTGGAAAAAAGGTTTGTTCTGGGGAGTTCGGGTTTCATAGGCACTTCTGTCGATAGAGGACAGGAGAGTTCCGAATACAGCTTTTTCGCTCAGGATCACCCTGAATTCCACGTCAGGGTTTTTCAGGTTTGCTCTGAAGCCTTTCCTGTAAATGCAGCCTCCGATTTTTCGTTCCAGGAACTCTCCAGGAAAATCCACATGATGTTTGATCCGCTTTGCTCTGACCACAAAACTCTGTCCTTCCCTGATGTGGCCTGATGAGTCAAAAGCTTCTGCAAGTTTCAGGATTGCCTCCGGAGTATTTTCGGTAATTCCTGCAACTTTCAGGATATGGTGGCTCATTGCCAGCCTGTCAGTTATCGGGCCTGTAAGGATTTTTTCCACATTCTCTTCTTTACCGGTTATTTCCACCACAAGACATTGGTCAACCGTAGTATGGGGCCGAAAATCAAGCCCCTCGATTTTGAGGCAGGCAAAGACTTCGGCAGCAGGCAATTCTTCATGTTCTCCAGAGAGTTCAAAAGCGTATAACATTGGTGATCCGTAATAGGTTGATAGGTATAACTCGAAAAGCATTCGTACTATGCAGTGCGGAATAAATGTAAAATTCCCTGCGTCAAAGGTGAAGGTAGTTATTAAACGTAACTACAATAAAGTACTTAGTTCTTGAAAATACTGAGGCTTTTGAAAGTATTAAAAGAGTGAATACTTATGTTCAAAGTTGTATTCAAAAAGTGAAATTAGTAAATCTTGAAACTTTATCTGAATGAGGTAAACCTTGAAACTTTACCTGAAGGAAATCCGTTAAAAGTATCCTTTCACTTAAACAGGATCTCTCATCAAAATTAACTTTTTCATTAAAAGCAATTTTTTTCCTTAAAACATTCTTTCCAGAGCTTCCCTGCCGGTCATTCCGGGCTCGACCCCGAGTTCCCTGGCCAGCTGGGTTACTTCAATGACCTGGGCTTTGAGCATATCTTCAAAACTCTGTACCCCTTTTACTTTCGCTGCCGTGTCCCCAAGAGACTCTGCAGCGTTTACGTTCAGGTATCCGCACATAAGGAAGCCTTTCTCTGCCCTTATAACCAGAAGAGGGTATTTTTGCATCTCAAAGCGGAGGCCAAGAGCACACCCTTTTTCAAGCCGAATCTGTTCAATAAGCATATTTTTCAGAATAGCTCCAAACCAGATTAACTTTTTGGACTCAGATAAAACCACGCAAAGATATCTTTGAAAGATCCGGAGGGTTTCCTGGCTTCTGCGGTTTTTCCAGCAGTTTCGGTTTTATTTCCTGCGTTTTCGCTTTTGTTTTCGATATCCTGCTCAGAGTTTCCTTCTCCTGCCTGTTCCCCGGCTTTAGAATTTTCATTTTCCGAGATCCAGATAGTTATATTCTTTTGCGGGCCGAAGTTACCTTTAAGCACTGTACGGTTGTTCCCGGACTCCTGACTTTTGTTCTCCAGCCCTTCTGCCCTTTTTACATCAAGGCCCACAGGAAGAGTGATTGTAACACCCGAGTTCGGAGTACCCATAAACCAGATCTCTGTGCCCTGACCAGTCTCTTTCTCGAAGATATAGCTTACACTGGCAGAATTAGTAATTGACGAGTTTTTTTCAACCTTGCCCAGTGCTTCTTTTGAGAGCCAGAAGTCGGCATCTGTAACTTTAACAGGCTCTGACGTACCATTGAGTTTCACATCAGGTTTGGTTTTTACGGCTTCTTTCATTTGATCTCTGAGAACGGTTTCTGCTTTCAGGATTTCCCATGCATTGACAAAGTTATCATCGTTTCCTGCTTGCAGGTCTATGAAATTTCTGAATAAAACGGCTTCGTTGCCCGTAATTTGTTCCTGATACTCCCAGGTCATTCCATCCCTTTCCAGTGTGATGTTATTGCTGAGTTCAAAGGCAGCAGTACAGGGCCCCGCCAGAAAGGCAGGCATAAGAAGGGCTATTAACAGAAAACCGGTTAGAGAAAGAATATATGCTCTCAAGGCGTTCAACTCATATTTTTTTTAATTTCTTGGCACTTTTCTAACTTCTTCACTCTTTTCTAACCTTTATATTCTTTCTCTTCTTCATTCCCGGTTTTATTTTCTCTTATCTTCAAGCTTTATTTTGTTGTGACCTCGCAGCCGTCCTGGGTTATTATTATGGTGTGTTCGGCCTGGGCTACAAGCCCGCCTGCACTTTCGAGAAGCACGGGATAGGAGTGAAGAATTCCTGCCTTTTCAAGCTGGATTAATGCGAATTCCAGTCTGTCGGATTCGAGCCAGCGCTTTGCAAAAGGCAATTCCCTGTATTCTTCGACCTGTTTCAGTACATTTCTGACTGCAGGCATACGTACCGGCTTTTTCCTTACAAGGCTGTATATCTCGGCCCAGTTTCCGTCATGGACAGAACCTGCTCCATCCGTTGCAAAGGGCTCGATTGCAAGCACGTCTCCTTCCTTTAGAATTGCTCCTCCTTCCACATGCCGGTTAGGAACCGCAGGCTCTTCATGAGCCGCATACTGGGAAAGCCCGTGACCTGTCAGGTTCATTATCGGGCTCAGGCCATAACTGCGAATGCTATTCTCGATTGCAGTTCCAAGTTCTCCTGTAGTGACCCCTGGTCTTGCAAGGTCGATGGCTGCGGCAAGAGCTTCCTCGGCGGCTTTTAAGATATCGGAATTTCCTGACAGGTCAACCGTTACAGCCGAGTCTGCGATATATCCGTCCACGTGGACTCCGAGATCAAGTTTGACCATATCTTTTCCAAAAACATCAGCATCTCCTGCCTTTGGGGTTGCATGTGCAGCCTCTTGATTTCTTGAGATATTGCAGGGAAAAGCAGGCCTGCCCCCCAGCTCTATAGTCCGGTTTTCGACAAATTCCGCAACTTGCAGTAGAGTGTTTCCGACCCTGATCATTTCCACGGCTTCGGCCCTGACAATTTTCAGGATCCTGCCTGCTTCCCTGTATTTCTCAAGGATCTCTTGCTTATTGTGCACGTTATCGGTCATATTAACCTCTTGTTGGATGGTTTCACTGGAATCTTACTGAAATTATTGAAATCTTACTGAAATCCTATCAGATAATCTTATTGAGCAGTTAAATACTGTTAAATGAAATATATACGAAATTAATAAACTCTTTAAATTGTAAATCTGTTATAATACAAATCTCTTTTCCAGCCCTGTAAGGTTCTGACATCCGTTTTTAGTAACCAGGACCATATCTTCGAGTCGTATTCCTCCGATTTCAGGGTAGTACAGGCCAGGCTCGATAGTAATCACATTGCCTGCCTCAAGTAGAACTTCGTTTTCTCCTACTGCTGGAAGCTCATGTATGTCGAGCCCAACCCCATGTCCTGTTGAGTGGATAAACCCTATCTTTGCCCCTCTTCTGTAGGTGTCATAGCCGTGCGCTTCGAAGATGTCGCATACAGCGTTATGTACATCGGCTACCTTCACTCCTGGCTTAACCATCTCAAGCCCCTTTTTCTGCGCTGCAAGTACAGTCTCGTACATTTTTTTGAGCTCTTCCGAAGCTTCTCCATACAGGACTGTACGGGTCATATCCGCAAAATAACGTTTTTTCTTGCTCCGGGGGAAAATATCCAGGATAATCGGGGCGTTTGCCCTTAGAGGACCATCCGTAGTTCCATGGGGATTTGCCGTATCACTGCCGCATGAAACAATAGTCTCTTCGGCCTCGCATCCATAGTCAAGCAGAGTATGGTCTATACCCGAAAGTACTTTAGACCCTGTCAGTACCTCTCCTGCGTGATAAAGAAGACCTTCCCTTTCTTCTGCTCCTGATATCAAGGCTATTGCGGCTTCCATAGCCTTTTCTCCGGCCATCTGGGCATACCTTATGGCTTCAAGCTCTTCCGGCTTTTTCAAGCTCCTGATTTTTCTGAAAGGGCTTTTTATGGGCACTATGGAGAAGCCTGCTTCTGTGAGAAAATTCGAGTCGAATATCGGAAAATCGTAAGGCACTGCAACTTTCTTTATTCCTTCTCCCGCAAGCAGCTCGGATATACAGGCTGCATAGGCGATAGACGGATCTTTCTTCTCCTTCATCTTTTCCCTGTAGCCCAGGCCCTGCATCGTTTTTATGGTCGAAACCCTTGACTCGATTTCGGCTCTTCCTTTTTCCATATCCGAAATAAAAAGTACCTCTTCTCCGGCGTCGGTTTGCAGGTACGCAAA
>CAZSVY010000042.1:0-12283 GCA_964610495.1 uncultured Methanosarcinales archaeon | reverse complement strand
TCTTCAATGATTTCCTGATTTACCTTTGAAGAAGCCTGGGCATACTTATAAGCCGATTCGAGATCCCCCACAGCCTTTGCATTCTCCCATTTTTCCCGTGAAGATTCCCTTATTTCTTTCCTTTTATCCAGGGTCTCGGACTTGAGATCAGGAGGCTTGCCGTCAAAGACAAAAAGAGGCTTGATACCGGCTTCAACAAGGCTCGCTGTCCGGTAGAGCAGGCCTGAGAGATGGGAGGTCACTCTCCTTGAGGAATCGACCAGAGGACTTCCATCCCGCTGGCGAATAATGCTTAAAAACTGGTGCAGCGTGTTAAATGCATCAATTGCAACCACCTGGTTTGCAAGATCCGAAAGCTCAACTTTTCTTTTCTGGAGCAGGTCGCCTATATCTGTGCCCATGTTTTCCCTCGAGTATCTGAAATTTTCCTGAAAGCTTCAGAGCTTCCTTTACATTCTTTCTTGCTCTGTTCTTACTCTTTAGTTTTTCAACTGTGTCGTAGAAAGTCGATATCAAAGATGTCTTACCGCAGGTTAATATCCAGGATACTTTACCACGATTCAATATCCACAATACTTTACTGCAACTCCTATTCAGGATGCTTTACCGCAATCCTGTTATTTATTGATCAATACGCTTTATAGGCACTGAAGTTTTATACTTACCGCGCATTCACAGTTATCCTCAAACCCCTGTTGAAAGATAGAGCTACTGAAAAACTGTTGCCGCTCAGGGGAAAAAGAAAAAGTAAAGCAATGTAATCATGTACATGGAGTTTCAGTCTAATTAATAGGGTCCTAATCCAATTAACGGAGTCTCAACCCAATTAACGGAGTCTCAACCCAATTCATGGACATTCAGTCTATAACGGATTAACTGGGTTCAATCCAATAAGAGTTTCAGTTTAGATTCGTGAAGCCTGAATCCGATTTATGGAGTTTACATCCTATTAGCCCTTCCTGGCGGCCAATCAAAGCTATCCAGTAAGGAAAAGAAAAGAGACGAGATTTATTAAGCTTTATAAGTCTCTATAGAGACTTCAGAAATTAGGCGGTAAGGTCAAGTCGAACATCGATTACTGAATCTTCATTTGCTTCTATTTTAGATATTGTCAGCAAATTGCCTTTTCTCTCCAGCAAGGTCGCTTTCGTGACCTGAACCTGGTGGCCATCTACCTGTTTTTTGTTGTTGTTTTTATGAATGACCAGGAGCTTCTGTCCCTTCTCGGCCCCTTCTCCTATTTTGGACACAATATTTCGTATGACCTGTTCAAAATCAGAATAAATCAAAATTTCCGACTTATTTGCAACCTTCTTGATAATGCCAATCGGTTCCAGATTAAGGTGCATATTAGCTTTCCTTCTTTACCTGCTTACACAAGTAATCAAATAATACTAACTCTGAGTAATAATAACTTGCGATACGTAATATCTGACTAATTATTTTTATAATGGGTGGAATTTCAGATATTCCTCTTTACTACAGAAGAACCAATATATATACTTTACTAAATCATGGAGCCTGCACCCGAAATGCCCATTATGGGGCATGAATTAAATTGGAAGTATTGGAATATTATGATTAAGATGAAGATAAATAGTAATAAATTTATATTCAAAACCGAATGAGACCCGAAGATCTGTTCAAAAAATCCTCGAGCCACTTTTCATTTTAATTAATCCTGTACATGTAGAAGATTCGTGCACTATAAAGGGCATACTGCTAAACTATTAAATACTCCTAAATCAAAAATTATGTTTAATTGTTAGTAAAATTTGGATATTCAAACCATCGCTTTTTTTAAAGATAGAAAATGAAAATTTAGTCCTTAATAAAAAATAGAATTATAAGTAGAGTTTAGTGGTACTTCCTGCGGTTGAATTCGTAAACTGCATTATCAACTTTGCTTGAGAGTTCATTCATCCTTTCTTCGATCTTTATTCCCGTACTCTCCATGTTGACTTTGAGGGTGCGGTCCTTCGCTTCCATTTTATCTTCGAGCTCCTGAAGCCTGTTGTTAATAGAGATGAGCATAATAGCCAGCGTTCCGACCAGGACCATAACCGAGAGAATAATCAGGGGGTTTGTGGGTTTGTATGCAAATCTTCTAAGCCACTCAAAGGATAGAAGAAAGGATGACAGAACCATCACAACAAGAAATACTGTATCTCTAGTCTCCATCGTATACCTCTAACATTACCTGTAAGATTTTCCGCATAAACAAGCTATCTGTGAGAGCATGTTTCAAACTTGTCAAGCGAAGATACTTCCGTTAAAGTATTTACTGCTTTTCTATTTTTACTATTTTCTATTTTTTACTATTTTCTATTTCTGTTTATTTTTTAAACAGATATAATATATAATTTTTTTCACAAACTATTTATGTATGGTCCTATCCCGTTAGCATTTATATCATTCCTGTGAAAAAAGAGCCAGAATCTCAGAGAAATGCTTCCGGTATATGTCGCTGAGAAATTTCCTGCGTCGAAAAGATATGTGAAAAGAAACAATATTCCAGGTAGAGTTGTTATATAAACAGTTCAGAAGAATCGGAGATAAAAATACAGTAAATATATAAAGGAATAGAAAAGGCATACTGTTAAGAATTAAGGAGTTTAGCACTTGAGTTCCAGCGAACAATCCATTAAAGATTATTTACCTATTCTCTCCATGGGAGGATTAATCCTGATAGTGCAGGTTCTTGCACTTTTTTTGTCCACACCCATGGAAGTTAATGAAATGCAGGCTTTTGAAGACCCGACCCAGGTGTCCAATTCCATATATTATCTTGTACTGATCCTGGTTTTTACCCTGTTTGTCCTGATGGCACTGAAGAAAAATATGAAATGGGTAATCAGCCTCTCTATCTACCTGGCCATAATAAGCACTCTCTATTACGTATTTTTCGCCCTGTTTACCCTCATTCCATCTCTTTCAGGATTTGAAATCATTGCCTCAACTGTGCTATCCACAGGAATAACGGTACTGCTCTATAAATATCCCGAATGGTACATAGTTGATATTGTGGGCGTTTGTATTGCAGCCGGGGTCAGTGCCCTGATAGGAATTTCCCTTTCAGTTATCCCCGTAATAATACTCCTGCTGCTACTCGCAATCTACGATGCTATCTCGGTATACAAAACAAAGCATATGATTGCTATGGCAGAGGGAATAATGGATCTGAAGCTTCCAATCCTGTTCGTAATTCCAAAACACTCGAATTATTCCTTCTTACAGGAAAGTTTTAAACCGGGAGAAAAGCGCGAAGCTTTTTTCATGGGTCTCGGAGATGCGGTTATGCCTACCCTGCTGGTAGTCTCAGCAAATGTCTTCATGGAAAGCAATGGGATCCCATATCCAGTTCTCGGGGCCATGATAGGCACCCTTGCAGGGCATGCAGTACTTTCGGTCCTGGTAATGAAAGGAAAACCACAGGCAGGGCTTCCCTTTTTGAATTCCGGAGTGATCCTGGGATTCTTTGCTGGTGTCCTGCTCTCAGGGGCCTCAATAATGTGAAGTTAGCTTTCCTTCACACATTTTATTTTTATGAAATCTATTGTATTTTCGGATTTTCGCAAAGATTTTTTTATTTTATAGCGTAATCACTTGATATGTCCAAAAGAATTGCAGTGGTCTTTGACAGCGCCGGAACCCTTCTGCATATGTACAGAGTTGCGAAGGAAGCCAGCACCGGGAATATCCTTGAAAACATAGAGAGCACTGCTATTGTCGCGCAAAAGAACGGATGCGGGCTTGTAGTCCTGAACGCCAAGAGTGATATAATCCTGCGCTCAAGAAAAGATATGCCTTTATTTGAGTTTATAAGGGAGTACAGAGTTCCAATAGGCATAAGCTGTTCAAAAGGAAGTTTCACCCCGGAGATTGCATGTGAAATTATAAGGAGAACCGCCCCCAGAATGGGTGACATACATGATGTGCTGGAAGCAGTCGCAGCCCGCTGTCCAAATGTTTTTTACCTTGCAGCAGGCTTGATAGTTGACTCTGAGGCCAGAAGCGTGCCGTATGTACTGAGCACAGGCGGGCATGTATTCAGTACCACGCTGCAAACGGTCCAGGCTCTCCATGCCATGAAAGTGGATATGTATATAGCATCCGGAGATAGTTTATTCGCTCTCATGCAATTGGCTGAGTTCGTAAATATCCCCCAGGAAAGGGTCTTTGCCTTTTCAAACACTGTGATGAAGGAAAAAATTGTGCTTGAACTAAAAAGGAAATATGAAAAAGTAGTCATGGTAGGGGATGGTATCAATGACATACTGGCGTTCAGGGCAGCAGACGTGGGGATAATGACAACGCAGCAGGGCGACAAAAGACCCGAGGAACTCAGAGAGGCGGCAGACGTGATAATTGACAATATAATAAAGGTTGTGGATGTGGTAAAAGCGCTGTAACCAGTATATAAAAGAAATTATTAAATAAAACGAATCAATATAACACGACGGGTCAATATAATAAGAAGAATCAATATAACACCGAGTCAATATAACAGGACGAGATCAATACTGATTAAGCAAATTCGCCAGATGAATTTGACTCTAAATATTACTTTAAATGTTAACAGTGAAAAAATAATGCGTTATGTTTATGTAATCTTTACTCTTATGTAGTTGTTGCCCAAATGTGTGAAATTCATTGTTTATATTACTGTATTATTCACTTGTAGTAATTGCTTTTCACTCTTGAGCGATATGCCCAGGCAGGCAAGAGCCACCAGAAAGTTTTGCAGCTCATAATTGCGGAGGAAAATCCATGCCAGTATTTATTGAAGTCAAAAACTTAACCGTAGATTTCGACGGTCATAAAGCCCTGAAAAATGTAAGCTTAAGCATTAACGAAGGGGAAATCGTTGGAGTTCTGGGAAAAAGCGGGTCCGGGAAAACGATCCTGATGCACGTACTGCGCGGCACAGAGTCTTTTGAAAATATTTCGGGTGAAGTGATTTATCATCTTGCCCGCTGCCCGAAATGCGGATACATAGAGCGCCCCAGTAAAACAGGCCAGAGATGCCCGGTATGTGGAGAAACGCTGGAAGCTTTCGAAGCGGATTTCGTAAAACTTTCCCTTTACGACCCGGTAAGGAAAGATACTACCAAGCGTATAGCTATCATGCTTCAGCGCACCTTTGCCCTTTATGGAGATGAGAGAGTTCTTGTAAACGTCATAAACTCCCTTAATGAGATCGGGTATAAGGGAAAAGACTCCATGAGAAAAGCGGTCGAACTGCTGGAAGAAGTAAACCTGAGTCACCGCATGATGCACGTTGCAAGAGAACTTTCAGGCGGAGAAAAACAGAGAGTTGTGCTTGCAAGGCAGCTTGTGAGAAATCCCCTGCTTCTGTTAGCCGACGAGCCCACAGGCACCCTTGACCCAATGACTGCAAGGCTGGTCCATGATGCTATGATCAGGGCAGTGAAGAACTATAATATGAGCATGATCCTGACTTCTCACTGGCCTGAAGTTATCGAACAGTTGGCAAATAAGGCTATCCTGCTTGAAAATGGGGAGGTAGTCAAGGAAGGGGATCCACTTGAGGTTTCTGCAATCTTCATGCAGAGTGTGTCCATGGTAAAGCAGGAAAAAAATGTTATGGTCGGGGAACCTATAATCAGGGTAAGAAACCTTTCAAAGCGTTATATCTCGGTTGACCGTGGCGTGGTAAGAGCTGTAGATGATATCTCTTTTGATGTAAATGAAGGAGAAATCTTCGGGCTAGTCGGGGTGAGCGGAGCAGGCAAAACCACAACCTCAAAGATTCTTATGGGAATTTTACCGCCCACATCCGGGGAAGTTGAAGTTCGCGTGGGAGACGAATGGGTTGATATGACGAAGCTGGGAGTGGAAAATAAAGGAAGGGCAACCAAGTATATGGGATTTTTGCACCAGGAATACGGCCTTTACACTCACAGTTCCGTAATCGATAACCTTACCGAGTCTATCAGCCTTGACCTGCCTTTCGAACTTGGGGTCAGGAAAGCCGTAATCACACTCAAGGCTGCAGGCTTTGAGGAAAACAAGGCAAAAGCTATTTTACCCAAAATGACTGATGAACTGAGTGAAGGGGAGCGGCATAGGATTGCACTTGCACAGGTCCTGATCAAAGAGCCGAGAATCGTCATTATGGATGAACCGACAGGGACTATGGATCCGATTACCAAGGTATCGGTGACGAATTCCATCCTGAAAGCCAGAGAGGAGATAGGGGAAACGTTTGTCGTAGTTTCTCACGATATCGATTTCGTAAACGAAATCTGTGACCGTGTCGCACTTATGCGTGACGGGAAGATTGTAGACATAGGTCAGCCGAAGAATATACTATCTCAGCTCACTGAAGAAGAAAGGATCAAAGCTGCAGAAGAAATATAAATATGCTGCCACCTCTTAGTATTGAAAAATACTAAAATGAGGTGCCGATTACGAGTAATGAGATCAGCGTAGAGGTGAATGGGCAAAAATATACCTTACCTGCAGGCTCTACCCTTGGAGATGCCCTTAACGTTTCCAGGGCCCCTTACATGGAAGGTACAGCGATCGGAATTCTGAAAGAGACCGCTGAGGAAAAGACAGGAATAATCACCGAATACGCTATCAATACTCCCAGAGGAGAATTCAGGATAGAAATAAAAGATCCTGAATCACCTTCAGGAAAATTATGGGCTGAGCATTTTAAAGAGTACGAAGGGAAATCTGTCCACTGGGCAAGCCCTGAAGCTCTGGCTTTTGGGCCCTTTGAAGCCGAAATTAAACCTTCGCGTGAGACAAGGGGTTTTGAAGCGTTTGAGGTGACGTTTGGAGCAGGAGGGTTTGACCCCCGTAACACTCATCTTATTTTTTCACTGAAAAGACATACTGCGGAGTATGGAACTCCCGAAGACGGAATTTTTGCAGAAGTTGTGACCGGAAGAAAAATTTTGTCCAGGCTTTCCAGAGAGGATACAATTCTCAGTATTGAGCCAATTATAGAATGGGAGCAACTCTCAGAAAAAACCTGCACAACTGATATTTCTATTCCGCTTGAAGATGGAAACGGAATATTTACTTATTTTGAGGTAGAGCTTTCCAGGAATGCTCCCAGAGGGGCAGAACATTTTTACGCCCTGACCCGTGAAGGAACTCTTACTGTAGATGTTACTACCAGTTCATTTATTTCGGACGATGACCTGAAAGGAGAAACTGTTCCTTACGAAAACTTCGAGCCGAGAAGAGAAGGGGCGATCTCTGTCCGAACAGTCGGATACGGGCTGGGCAGAACATACATTTCCAGAGAGGAGCGGCCTTCAAGCCTTGTGCATTCGGTTGTAGGGCAGGTAACGAAAGGCATCGAACTTATCAAGCTCGCAGAAGAAGGGCAGAAACTCTCGGTTGAAAGCCTTCCTCCCCAGCTAGTTCTTCTGGGGCATAGCTTTGATGAAGTCGAGCCCGTACTTTCTTCCATAGGGGTTGAACTGGTAAAGGACGGGTACACTGAAGAGGATGCAATAATTGTCAGGCAGGACCCGCCAACAACCCTGGAAATTCTGGGAGAAGCAAAAGTGACTGCGTATGCAGTATCCAGAGCAAAACTGATTGAAATTGAACTTTATCCTGAAAAAGCCCCCAAATCCGTTGATTTTTTCCGCCATGCCCTTGAACTTAAGACAAAAACCGTCGGAAAACTGCCTGTTTATATGATATACGACGACACCTACCTTTTTAAAACCGAAAAAGAAGTCGTCAAGTATAAGGAAATCCTTCCGGAAAACATACCCACGGATAAAGTACTCGGAGGAGAAATAGGAATCACAAATCAGGCGGCAAAGAGAATGGGGACTATAGGAGTAAGAATTGGAGATGATGAGCTTTTCGGCCCCACCGGAGAAAGATTTTCCTCAACTAATATTGTCGGTCGGATAATAAATCCTGAAAAACTCCTCGGTATCAAAGAAGGAGATGCGATATACGTAACTGAAATTGTGCGCAAGTAAACTTAAAAGTATAAATAATGAAATAATTGGATAAGTACTGAGGCGTGCATAATAAAGATAATATATAAAAGAAGTAATATACGTGAGCGCAGTAATAAATAAGTAGCCGTAACAAGTACCAGGCTAATAAATAACTCAAGCAAAAAATCGGCTTGCCGGTATCAGGTTAAAACCTGGCTAATAAATAAGTCAACTCATTATAATGCGGCCGCTTTAATGGATTCAAACACTTGAACGAATTCATATTTATTGATTTATCGCAGGTGAAGTCTCCCGGGGCTAAGGAGAGACGAAAGATGACGGAAACGAAAAAAGAAGAGATTACGAAATACATTGTAATCAGTTCGGATGAAGTGCTGCCTTCAGATGCAGCTATGAAAATCTACGAGTCAGAGTTCCCGGTTACGGTAAAGGAGACATGTTTTGGACTTATCGTATCAGGAGCTAAAGATGATGTCGAGACCGTTGTCGATAGAATCAGGCAACTGGATAAAAATCATATTTTTGTAAAGGATAGGGGATTCCCTCCAGGAGATGAGAGGCGCTGCCGCGCAAGCAGGGGTGGAGGTCCGCGGCCTGGATTCCACTTTTTGAGGGAAGAGGTAAAGATGCTTCCTGCAATAGGGGCTGCACTTGACGAACTGGAAGCAAAGGAACATGTAAAAGAAAAATGCAAAACGAAATGCAGGCTTAAAACTTCGGACCTGGAAAAAGTTATTGAAGAAGAGCTTGCGAGGTGAGTTTTTTGGCAAAGGTTTTCATTTACCCTCTAAATAGTCTTATTCTGGCTGACCTGGTTGAACGTTTCGGACACAAACCTCTTACCATGATGAGCCAGATCCGAGAAAAAGTTACAAGTATCAGCCTGGATTCTCCCCCTATAAATATAACTCCTGAAGACCCCAAACTGGGTCTTAAATACGCTGCAATTGAAGTGCCGGCTGGAGTAAGGGGAAGGATGGCGCTGATAGGTCCACTTATAGAACAGACAGAAGCTGCAATTTTAGTTGAAAACCCACCTACGAACTTTGGATGTGTGGGTTGTAACCGCACAAATGAGCTGACGAAGTATCTGATCCGCTCAAAAGGTGTCCCTTTACTTGAGGTAAAGTATCCTGAGTCTGACGAAGAAGCCCGCGATTTCGTAAACAAAATCGCAGAATTTCTGGAATCACTGCCTAAGGAAAAGCCTGAAGAAGAGGAAAAGACGAAAGAGGGAGAATCGGCAGAAAAGGGGGATGAAAAATGAGCGCTGAAGGATCTGCACTTGTCAAAATTGCGCTGGTATCCTGCGGCTCTGAGTATTCCGGGGTTCAGCCCGAATTTGAAGAGGCCGCAGCCAAAGTGAATGCAAAATTTGTTTTCCCTGAGATTGATATTGCATCCATAGATACTATAGGTAGAGATTTCGGGCTTGAGGTTGCGAGCGGAGATCTCAGGCTTATGATGGCCAGGGCAAAGGCTGTCGTTGAAGGCACGACCAATGTGGATGGAGTTTTTATTACCACCTGCTTCCGATGTGCCGAAGGAGCTATTGTACGAAATGAAGTCAGAAGGTACATCCATAAGCACTCCAGAATCCCGGTAATCAGTTATTCATTTACTGAAAGCACCACTGCAGGTACCCTACTCACTCGCCTGGAGGCCCTGACTACGATTGTCAGACGCAGGCACCTCCTTACAAGGGAGGTTCAGACTGGGCTTACTGCGGGAATAGATTCAGGGTCAACAACTACAAAAGCCGTGATAATGAGGGACAACAAAATAATAGGCAAAGGCTGGGTGCCCACAACAAAAGTCCTTGAAAGTGCTGAAGAGGCATACTCTATTGCCCTGAAAGAAGCCGGGGTCTCCAGGGAAGAGATTCAGGCTCTGGGTACGACCGGATACGGGCGCTTCCTTATCGGGAACCACTTAAAAGCTCAGCTTATCCAGGAAGAAATAACCGTCAACTCAAAAGGAGCGGTCTATCTCGCAGGCAGGCAGAAAGGCCCTGCAACCGTTATTGATATAGGCGGTATGGACAATAAGGCGATCTCGGTTGAGGATGGAATTCCCGGAATGTTTACAATGGGTGGGATCTGTGCAGGCGCCTCAGGACGCTTCTTTGAGATGATCTCAAAACGTCTTGGTGTAGACATTACCGAACTCGGAGCCCTGGCAGTCAAAGGGATGCACGAAAAGGTATCCATGAATAGCTATTGTATAGTTTTCGGGATCCAGTCCCTTGTAAATTCCCTTGCCAAAGGAGCTACCCCTGAAGATGTGGCGGCTGCGGCTTGTTATAGCGTTGTAGAACAGATCTATGAGCAGCAGTTGCAGGAAGTGGATGTAAGAGAACCGCTGATTCTCGTGGGCGGATCTTCCCTGATTGAAGGGGTTCCAAAAGCCCTCGGAAAACTTCTCAAGATCGATGTCCTCGTGCCCGAAAACTCCCACCTGATAGGAGCAGTAGGAGCAGCTTTGCTTGCTTCAGGCTTTGTGGAGGAGTGAGGAAAAGATGGATTCGCTTGAGATTTTTGCTGTTGAGTCCGCAATCGCTTCGGAACAGGAATTTTACAGGAAAATTATCGAGGATAACCTTGCAAGTCTCAAGCTTGCCCCGGCAATAGGGAGAATAAAGGTAGTACTGAAACCTGAAGATTCGCTCTTTCAGATGGCAATTATCCTGAGGGATGTAGGCACCAGGGTTACAACAATTGATATTGCCGACGTGGAAGCAAAACCGGTTGCCGGTGAGATAATAATTTCGATCAGGAAAGAGCAATATATTCCAGAGTTACTGGGAAAACTCTGGGAACGTTACGGGAAAGCGAATATCAGCCAGCCGGACCGCTGGACTGTGGCCATAAGTACGGATAAGCCAGAGGAAGAAGCGACTTTTCTTAAAGATATGATGGTCGCAGACCCCAGGCATAGACTTCACGAAAACCTTGTTGATTTCGCAGTCCGTGTCACTCCCGAGGGTTTCAGGGTTCGTTACCACCTGTATAAAGGTAACCGATTTATTTTCGTAGCGTCCGAGGAAGCATTAAAACGTGAATGGATCGAAGAAGCAGGGACAATGCTCGAAGAACTGATGAAAGGAGGGAAAACGTAAGATGGCTGTACTCCGACCCTATCTTTACACAGGCGGTGTCCACAAGCATGGGCTTTTAATCGAGCTGCTGGAAGACCTGGGAGGTTACATAATCCAGAAAGTGGTTACAGGGACTGAAGTTAACCTTATAATGCTTATTCCTGAAAAAGATATCCAGATAGTAAAAGAGCAGTCTGACGAACTGCTTGGGATTCTGGTAGAAGCTCCCCTGACCGGAGTTGAGATCGCAGTTGTTTCTCCGACCCTTGCCTCTCATCACCTTCCTCATTCAGCCTGTGATATAGCAGAGTATCTCCGCCACCCCGGAGCCAACACAAATATGATAGGGCTTGCAAGAGGAATGGGGCGCAGAGTGTCTCTGTCTATGGATTATGAAAGAAAGCTGATTAATGAACACGATATTGCGGTTTTCACATTCGGTTCTTTCAGTGACTGCATTATAAACAAAAAGCCAAAACTCTTTGAAGGCATAGAGATACCGATCGTGGTTACAGGCGGGCCTGACCTGAAAACCGAGGAAGTTTCCGGAGCAGACCTGTATGTTGGAAATATCGGAAGGACTTCCCACAGGTTAAGGAAAACCGAGGAAGTTAGCGCTCTTGATAAACTCAATGAAGAGGTTGGTAAAATTGCTGACAATATTCGTAAACAGCAGGCAAAAGATCCCCTGGCAGTGCTTCCTGCCAGAGTCATGAAGGAGATTGAAAACCAGGTTTCTGAAATCCAGACCGTACTTTCGCCTGCCCCACTTACCCTCCAGCTTAACGGGCTCAGGGTCAAGCTGTCTTATGACGAGTTTCACGAAAAACTTGAAAAACTGGAGTTTGATGAAGGAGTTACGCTTTCCGAGCTTGCAAATATTTCGAGATCGAAAATGAAAAATTATATATTGATAAAAATCAAATCTAAGTCTGACGTTGGTTTTGCAATTTGATCTGGATTCTGTTGCGTTAAGAGTTATCAACTTTACATTTTTACTGGGTTTGTGTCCTTTCACTTATCCTTTAAACTGTAAAGCTGACCCGGAAAACGGTGGCTGAACCCTTTTTCCACGTTAATCTATGCTGGTGGTTTCGTATGGAACTTGAGGATATTGTGGAAATTTTGAAAGAGGACCCTGAGAGAGCCGTTCCTGAACTCCTTGAGGATGTCCGGAATCAGTATGGCGAAGTTCCTTATATTATGAACTTTATGAAGGATC
>CAZSVY010000041.1:0-6081 GCA_964610495.1 uncultured Methanosarcinales archaeon | reverse complement strand
GTTCTGGGTACTGTTTCCAGGGATAAATTCCGAAATTGCAACTTTAAGTTCCTCTATCCCTTCCCCTTCGCTTGAAACCGTTCCGACAACCGGGATTCCCAGGGATCGGCTGAGTTCAGACATATCGATTTCAATTCCCCTCTCTTCAGCTTCGTCCATCATATTCAGGACAAGGATGAGAGGAAGCCCGGCTTCAAGAAGCTGCAAGGTGAAGGAGAGCATACGCCTGAGGTTTCGGCCATCTACCACATGAAGGTAAACTGAAGGCTTTTCCTCAAAAAGCAGAAGCTGAGAGACCCTCTCTTCCCCACTTACAGGAAGCAGAGAATACATCCCGGGTGTATCAATGATTTCATATTCCCTTTCAGCTATCCTTGCTTTCCCACGGCTGATTTCGACTGAAGTTCCCGGATAATTGGAAACCAGTGTATAACTTCCGGAGAGGACATTAAAGAGGCTGCTTTTTCCAACGTTAGGACTCCCGATAAGTACGATTTTCGGAAGCCCTTTTCCTGGAGTACATCCCTGATTTCCGCAACAACATTCTCCTTCGGGACAGATAACTGGCAGTTTCATACTTTTACTCTCATTTTTAGGCTAGCCTAATTTCAGATTTTATCCATATTTAGGCATACCTAATATTTAAGACTAATGCAAACGGCAATACTCTCTCAAGCTGGATGTCTAAAAATAATATTATTTAACGAGACTTGAACGTCAAAAAAGCCTTAAACTTAAATCTTAACTAAATTTTAACTAAAATCTTAAATTAGATCTTGAACTTAAATCTTAAATTAGATTTTGAACTTAAATCTTGGCTTAAACCTTGAACTAAAATATTGAACTAAGCTTTTAAATTAAATTCTAACGTAAACTTTGAAATTAACTTTTTAACTTAAGCTTTTAAGTTATACCTACGAGCCAGTAGCCTGCGGGTCGTACGTTTCCTTTTATTTAATTTTAATTTCCCTGCTCATGTCCCTGTAGTATTCAAACAGTTCTTCTCCCCATTTTATTGCTCGAGGTTCGAAACTTATCACATACTGGCGGTCAAACCTTCCGCTTTCGTTAAACAATCCCAGGCTCATTATCCTGTCAGTAGCAGCAATGAGCGCAGGAATATCCACTCCCATTTTTTCCAGGATGTAAAGGCTTGCATTTTCTATTTTAAGAAATTCTTTGCCCTCTTCTTTGAAATCTTCTACAAGCCGGAAATATACAGCTTCACTCAAAATAAGGGAAACATCAATGCCTTTTTTGGCAAGGTTGAGAAAAAGAGCCGGAAATTGAGGATGGAAATAAGAGAAAAACATGTGAATACAGCTTGAATTTGAAAGATATTTTTCAAATTCCGGGTTCAGATCGAAAGTATGGCTGAGGTCCGGTTCTATAAGGCGATAGTCTCCAAGTTCACTGATTCTTTTTACAAGGTGGGGCGGAATAGCGGCAAGCTTTCGGTCTGCCCAGAATTCTTCATTTTTTTCGAACACTGATAGAGTATCAAGCAGGGGCTGCATTTTCTCTACAATAATTTCCCCTATCGTGCTAAGCCGGTACATTCCTTCTTCATGTATTACCAGATCCTCTTCTTTCAACTTTTTTATTTGCGGGAGAAGAGCCGTCCTGGGCACCTGAAGCTTCTCAAGTATCTCTTCAATATCCTTAGGGCCTTCTTTCAGGAGCAGGAGAAAATCTTTTCTCTTTTCTGAAAACAGGATAAGGTCAAGCAAGCCGGGATTCATCTTACAGTCTCCGTCCTGAACTTATAAAAAAGGGTTTCGTTCACCGGTTCCGTTTTTATGGTTCTGTTTTCTATAATCCTTAATGAGTTCCAAACTGCTAATAAAGGTGTCGAAATTATCTGAAAACTTCGTCCTGTTTCTTATCAAATTGGGAAAATAGGCATAATTTAGCGAATTTACGGACAGAAGCCCTGATATAACCCTTATTTTCTTTTTATCTATTTTACTTGCCTTCGGAATAAATCGATAAGGACAGTTGACCCGGAAGAGTAAATGAGGAATCCGGAAAGAAGCTTGTTTGAGCGCCAGTATCGATCCTGGAACTTATTTGATTGCCAGTACCAAGCTTGAAGTTTAGTTCACTCCCGGTATTAGATTCGGAAGCTTAACTGACTGCCTTTCGGCTTACTAGGAAACGTTGATATAGATGCTGATGAGAAAAGGGAGAAATCTGGATGAATGGTAAACAGCTCCGAAAAATGACAAATAACTTCCAGAAGCAAGTAATCTTTTTATTATAAATTGTATAATTTTTTCGTAATAAAATTATACTAATATGAGTAATAATATGAGTGTTTCATGAGTAATAATATGAGTGTTTCATAATCGGTAGAATGAGTTTTATACTTGTCAATGTGAGGAAGGGCAATGGAGAAAGAAAAGTTATACAGGTTGAAAGCCGAAGCAAACCAGCTTTCCCCTATTCTCAATATCGGGAAGAACGGGGTAACGGACACTCTGATCGAAGAATTGAATAAGCAGATAAAAGCTAACAGGCTTGTGAAGGTAAGGGTACTGAAAAGCGCTGAAGAAGGGAAAGATTTAAAGGCCATCGCGGAAGAAATTGCAGCCGCCACAAGATCCACCCTGATAGAGGTGCGCGGAAGGACAGTGGTGCTGTACAGATAAGAATTCAGGCGCAGGAGCTATCTTTTCCTGACTCCGATTTTTAGCGAGCCTTCCGAATATACCGCCTATCTTCGATTTCAATAGATATAACTCCCCGCCTTTTAAAATGAAGAATAAGGTTTTTCTGTAGAATCTATGTTATAGGTTAAGGTCTATATGTATGCAGTTGCTTTAATATAAAATTATTATTATTTCGTTATCTTGGTAAGTTATTTATGCTGCAAAAGCAACCTCGAGTTGCAAAATTATTCGCACACGATACGGACATTTCATTATTTCAGATTAATTCCCCCTATGACTTGTATAAAAGTTAACGAATGAATGAATCGAACTATCGTATATGAACTTAAAATTCCATCGGATGTGCACCTAAAGTGCCTGGAAGTTCCTTGAAACGGTTGAGTTGGGGTATTTCTCCTTTTGTTTTCAGATACACCAGGGCAGAGCAAACCCCCACCCTCCGGAGAGATTGTTATGCTTGAAGATGAATATCAACTTGAATTTTTCAAAAATAACGGGTTCGTCCGGAAGCAGTGCCAGTCATGCGGCAAGTTCTTCTGGACACGTGACCTTGATCGAAAGACATGCGGAGATGCGCCCTGCGATCCTTATTCCTTTATAGGGAGCCCGGTCTTTTCCAGGGAATTTGATATCTCCCAGATGCGTGAGTATTACCTCTCCTTTTTTGAGGAGAGAGGGCATACAAGGATCGATCGTTATCCTGTAGTTGCCCGCTGGAGGGACGACATTTATCTTACCATTGCATCCATTGCAGACTTTCAGCCTTTCGTAACCTCTGGGCAGGTTCCCCCACCTGCAAATCCCCTCACGATTTCCCAGCCCTGCATTCGCCTGAACGACCTGGACTCAGTGGGCAGGAGCGGACGCCATCTTACAAACTTTGAGATGATGGCACATCATGCCTTTAATAAAAGGGATCACGAAATTTACTGGAAAGAACATACCCTGGAACTCTGCGACGAGCTCCTGAACTCACTTAAGGTAGATCCCTTTGCCGTAAGTTATAAGGAAGAGCCCTGGTCAGGCGGAGGAAATGCCGGGCCCTGTGTAGAGGTCATAGTGCATGGGCTTGAGCTTGCTACCCTTGTTTTCATGGACCTGAAGACCGACAAAAAAGGCGATATCCTGATCAAGGGCGAGACCTATTCGAAGATGGATAACTATATCGTGGATACGGGATACGGGCTCGAACGTTTTGTCTGGGCTTCAAAGGGTTCCCCTACAATCTATGACGCACTTTTCCCCGGCATAGTGAACGAACTCATGGGGCTTGCAGGGCTTGAGCATGAACTGGATAATTCTGAGTATGCAAACATTCTGGCCCAGAACGCACGGCTTGCAGGGCTTATGGATGTCAGTGAAAAGGCAAACCTTATGGAACTCAGGAAAAAGGTTGCCTCAAGCATCGGAATGACCGTGGATAAACTCTCGGCTATAATGGAACCCGTAGAAAAAGTCTATGGAATTACTGACCATACACGCTGCTTGACCTTCATGCTTGGAGACGGGATTATTCCCTCAAACGTCAAGGCAGGGTACCTTGCCAGGCTTGTTCTCAGGCGGACTTTACGCATGATGGGCGACCTTGACATCCGGATCCCGCTTTCCGACATTGTGGATATGCATATAAAGAATTTGCCGGAGTATCCCGAGTTCAGGGAAAATTTCCCGGTTATACAGGACATCCTGGAGTCTGAAGAAGAGAAGTTCAATAACACAATGGAAAGAGGCCGCAGGATCATCCAGAAATCGGCATCTCACTTCAAGAAAACCGGGGAAAAGATTCCTCTATCCCAGTTAACTGAGCTTTACGATTCCCACGGAATCCCGCCAGAGATGGCAAAAGAGGTCGCAGCCGAAATCGGGGTGGATGTAGAATTCCCTGACAACTTCTATTCCATTATTGGTGAACTGCATAACAGGGCCGAAGAAAAGGAAACCGAAGTGGTTCCGTTTGCAAACCGGATAAAACACCTCCCGAAGACGAAGCGCAGCTTCTATGACGAGCCCACGCGCCTGGAATTCGAAGCTGTTGCGCTGGATGTCTTTGACAACAATATTGTGCTGGACAGTACCTTTTTCTATGCCGAAGGAGGAGGGCAGCCTGCGGATATCGGGACAATTACTGCCGGGTATGCAGTGTACAGGGTGGTGGATGTCCAGATCTACGACGGCGTAGTCGTACATACCGTAGAGAACCCTGATGGGGATCTTGAAATTACCAAAGGTGATATCGTCACCGGTAAGGTAGACGAAGAGCGCAGGATGACCCTTGCCAGGCACCACACGGCAACCCATATAGTAAACGATGCAGCCAGGAAAGTTCTTGGAAAACATATCTGGCAGGCTGGGGCCCAGAAGTTTGAGGACCATTCGAGGCTTGACCTCTCGCACTACAAGCATATCTCCCCTGAAGAAATCAGGCAAATCGAACTCCTGGCAAACCGCACGGTTATGGAAAACAAGCGTGTGGTTACGGAGTGGATGCCAAGGACTGAAGCCGAGCAGGAATACGGCTTTGGGCTCTATCAGGGCGGAGTGCCTCCAGGAGAAAAGATCAGGATTGTAAAGGTCGGAGACGATGTTGAGGCCTGCGCAGGTACGCACTGCGTCAGTACAGGCGTTATCGGCCCGATCAAAATCCTGAAGACCGAAAGAATCCAGGACGGTGTGGAAAGGATCGAGTTTGCAGCAGGCGTTGCAGCCGTACGTGCCATGCAAAAGATAGACTCTCTGCTGACCGATTCCGCAAAGACCCTGAGTGTGCCTCCCGAACAACTTCCGGCAAGTGTTGAACGTTTCTTCGGGGAATGGAAAGACCTCAAAAAAGAAAATGAAAAACTCAAGGAAGAACTTGCCCGCACAAGGGTTTACAGGCTGCTCGGAGGGGCTTCTGAGGTTGCAGGTCTCAAGGTTATTACCGAATTTATTCCCGGTGCTGATTCCCTTGAACTTCAAAAGATCGCCACTGAGTTCCTGAAACACGAAAACGTGGTAGCTCTGCTTGCAAGCGATGCCGAAGGAGTTAAGCTCGTAGCGTCTGCCGGACAAAAGGCCTTAAACTATGGAATCAATGCCGGTAGCCTTGTCCGTGAGATGTCGAAGCTTGTCAGCGGAGGCGGAGGCGGAAAGCCTGCCCTTGCTATGGGTGGTGGAACTGATCCTTCAAGAATTCGGGATGCGCTTGCCAGAGGGCTTGAACTTGTAAAAGAAGCCTGCAAGGAAGTTTGCAGGTAAGTCTGTAGATAACTTTAAGGAAATATTTGCAGGCAAACCTGAAACCAGGTCAACAGGTAAGCCTGAAGTACCGGGTTTTTAAAGCCCGGGACTTTTTCTTTTCTCTTCGTTTTATTTTTTTCAATATTCTTTTCAATTTTCTGGCTAGATCTTTATCTTTTTCAAATTTTCC
>CAZSVY010000040.1:0-3490 GCA_964610495.1 uncultured Methanosarcinales archaeon | reverse complement strand
CTTGAAGGACTGAGGATTGCCCTGGATAACATAGACAAGGTAGTCGCTCTTATCAGGAGCTCGGCAAACGCTGACGAAGCAAAGCAGGGCCTGATGGAGAATTTCGCCCTTGACGAAATCCAGTCAAAGGCTATCCTTGATATGCGCCTGCAGCGCCTGACAGGGCTTGAGACCCGGAAAGTCCTTGAGGAACTTGAAGGCCTTACAAAGCTGATCGGCGAACTCAGGAAAATCATTGAAAGCGATGAACTCAAGTACGAAATAATCAGGAACGAACTCCTGGAGCTCAGGGGAAAGTACGGAGATGCCCGCAGGACAAGAATCGTGCAGGATGCTGCTGAGGTTAAGTACGAGGATCTGATTCATGAAGAAGAAGTCGTGGTCACGATTACGAACGGAGGCTACATAAAACGCCTTCCCCTCAGCACATATACTATGCAGCGCCGTGGAGGCCGGGGTATAATCGGCATGGAAATGAAGGAAGAAGATTTCGTGGAAAATCTCTTCATTGCTTCAACCCATGACTATATCCTGTTCTTTACAAACCGGGGCAGGCTCTACTGGCAGAAAGTCTATGAGATCCCGGAAGGCTCCAGGCAGTCCAGAGGCAAAGCCATAGTAAACCTCCTGGAACTCCAGGAAGGCGAAGTGGTCAATGCCATGATCCCGGTAAAGGAGTTTGCCGAAGACAGGTACCTGCTTATGGCAACAAGGGCAGGCACAATCAAGAAGACTCCACTCTCGGAGTTCAGGAACCCCAGGAAGGCTGGCATAATCGCAGTCACCCTTGATGAAGGCGACGAGCTTGTAAAGGTTCTGCTGACTGACGGGAAAAAGGAAGTGGTCATGGTTTCCAGGAAAGGCAAAGCCATTCGCTTCCCTGAAGAAGATGTCCGCCATATGGGCCGAACTGCAAGAGGCGTCCGCGGTATGACCCTTGACGGCCCGGAAGACGAAGTTGTCAGTGTGGACATTGTTGACGAGACCACGACCCTCCTGACCGTGACTGAAAACGGCTTTGGCAAGAGAACCGAGTACTCTCAGTACCCTGCGCACCGCCGCGGCGGAAAAGGTGTGATAACGATCGTTACTAACGAGAGGAACGGCCCGGTTTCGAGAGTCCGATCCGTAGCCGAAGATGACGAACTTATCTTCACCAGTGCCGAAGGCATCATTATCCGCATCCCGGCCAGAGAGATCTCAATCCAGGGCAGAAATACCCAGGGTGTAAGAATCATTAATCTCAAATCCGGCGACAAAGTCGCAGGTATGGCCAGGATCCAGAACGGAAAAGCCGAAGAGGAACTGAAACTTACAGCCTCCAGAGCCATGCAAGCCGCAAAAGCAGCCGCATCCGGCGAGGAAGTCGAGCTTCCGGAGGACGAAACCGAGGACTTTGAAGAGCCTGACGAGTTTGAAGACCTTGAAGCTGCCAACGAAGCCGAAGAAACCGAAGAAGCAGAAGAGGATGAAGCCGAAGAAGTTGAAGAAGACTGAGTAACGTACGCGGGTGAAGAAAAATAATTCTTCACTCAAACGGCTGCCGGAGTAAAGATTTTTTGGGGATTGATTTCCGGCGGTGGGGTTTCAGTCCGGAGGGGAGCCGGGCGGAGACTTATTTTTTGGGCGGGTTTCTTTTTTAAAAGGGATTGCGTTGCGCCGCATAATCACGCCGGATGCTCGGAGTTTTCGCTCAAGCCTTTTTTGAAAAGGCTTGCGGTCAAGCCGATTAGATAGTACTGAGTATCGTTAGTATTAACTATGTATCGGGGCAATAACTGCAATATGGTATCAAGAAGGCTTCAGGATTCTGCGAATCGGTTATTCAGCAAAGCAGCCACTTTCATTGAAAACGGAGCATATGACAGGGCTCTTGAGAGTCTGAAAGATGTCGATAAACTCATGAAAAAAGAAAAAGACCCTGTAATTTCTTTCCATACCTTATTTTTGAGGGGGTACACGATAAGTAAAGCTGGAGATCCGGAAGGAGCTCTGGAATTTTATGGGGAAGCTCTCAAAGTTATCGAACCTCTGTTTTCAGAAGAGCCGGGGAAAGAAGACTATCAAAAATTCATAAGCAATACGATAGAGGAGATTGGGAGTTTATTTGGAAAGATAAATGATGAAGACAGCGCTAAAGAATTGCTGGAACCGATGAAAAAGCAGCTTGGGGGAGTTGTCCGAACATTTGAAGAACTGGTGAAATCAGACCCTGAAAATAAGGAGAATCTTTCCAGGTTTCTGGAGATTATCGGCAATATGGGGTTATGTTATCAGGCAGGGCAGTTGATGGATGAGACGGTGAAGCTCTTTGATAAAAAAATAGACGTCTACGAAAGACTTTTCGAGCTTGAGTCTGGAGAGACGGACCTTCTCGGCGACTTTGATGGGGACATCGAGCTTTACGGGAATTTATTCCGGAATTACGAGTATCTTGAAGAAGCCGAAGATAATTACCTGAGAGCAGCAGGCATTTACAGAAAAATGATTCAGAGAGACCCTGAAAACAGCTTGGCCGAATATTACCTGAGTTATAATTACAGCTACCTTGGGAGCCTGTATTCAGACATGGAAAATTTGGAAAAGGCAGAGCATTATTTCGAAGAAGCTGTGGAACTGATGGAAAAAAGCTATAAAGAATTTCCTGATGACCATGCGTACGCCATCTCTCTCGCGAATATTTATGAAGACTTTGGAGTTGCGTTTTCCAGAGACGAAGACCTTGAAAAGTCAATAGCAAATTACACAAAAGCCAGGGAAATTTACCGGGACCTGATAATAAACCACCCCTCAGAGTTTGCACACAACACAAAAATTGCAAGGTACCTGGATGAACTGGGGAAACGGTTTTCAACAATAGGGGAATTTGAGGCTGCAGAACTTTGCTACAAAGACAAACTGGAGATTTTCCAGAACCTGCATGATGAAGATCCTGAAGACCTGGACCTCATGATTGATATTTCCGATGCCTACGAAGAACTCGGGGACCTCTTTGCAGAACACGGGGAAATTGAAAAGGCAAGGAGCTATTACAAAAAAGAAATCGAAATTTACGAAAGCCTTCTGGAAATAGAACCTGATGCCCTGGACTTTAAGACATATAAGGCTGAGGTACAGGCTACTATCGGAAAGCTCTATCTTGACGAAGCCCCCGAAAAAGCACAGAAATATTTTGAGGATGCTCTGTCCGTGCTTGAAAACAATTTTGAGCTGGAACCGGAAATGGAGATACATTATTCAGGGATCAAGACAGTCCTCAACAACTTAATAAAACTGTTCAAAAACCGGGAGGAATATGAAAAGGCAGTCGAGATGTACGACAAACTGCTTGCAGTCCAGCAGCATATGCTTGACCTGAATCCCGAGGAATGGGAATACAGGAAAGACCTCGCAGCAACTTATACCAGCCTAGCACTTTTTTATTCTGAAAGAGGGGATACTGAGCAGGAAACCCATTACCACAGGCTGGCTCTCGATATTCATGAAAAAA
>CAZSVY010000039.1:0-7029 GCA_964610495.1 uncultured Methanosarcinales archaeon | reverse complement strand
TATGGGAACAGGATAGTCTGGATGGATTGGCGCAATGGGAACCAGAGTGACTTTGAAAATGCGGATGTCTATATGTACGACGTTTCTACTTCAAAGGAAGCTCAAATCACCACCGATGAGTCAAACCAGATATGGTCAACTCCCATCTATGGGAACAGTATAGTATGGGAGGATGATCGCAATGGAAACGCCGATATTTACATGTACAACCTCTCCAGTTCTACAGAAACCCGAATCACCGCCAATGAACTCAATCAATTCAGTCCTGCTATCTACGGGGACAGGATCGTATGGTGGGATGACCGTAATGGAAACTGGGATATTTACATGTGCACGGTCTCAGAAACGGAACTGGAATTAAAGATACCTGTTGCAAACTTCACCACCAGTGATAAGAGCGGATATGCTCCTCTTTTTGTGCAGTTTACGGACAGTTCCGAAAATGCAACCAGCTGGAACTGGAATTTTGGGGACGGAGCTAATTCGACTGAGCAGAGTCCAGCACATACTTATTCAAAAGCAGGAACTTATATTGTCAACCTGACCGTAAACAATGGAAACGGTACAGCTTCAAAACTTGTTAATATAGATGTTCTCCAGCGTCCTGTTTATGCATATATTACTAACTATTACAGTAACACTACTTCTGTAATTGATATCGAAACAAACAGGATTACAGCCACAATTCCTGTAGGAACAAATCCTTACGGGGTTGCAGTAAACCCGGATGGAACAAAAGTCTATGTGACGAACTCCTACGACAACACTACCTCCGTAATTGACACATCGACAAATACGGTTACAGCCACCGTGCCTGTCGGAACCTATCCTTCTGGAGTTGCAGTTACCCCGGACGGAAGAAAAGTATACGTAACGAACAATGAGGACAATACTACCTCCGTAATTGACACATCGACAAATACGGTTACAGCCACCGTGCCTGTTGGAACCTATCCATCTGGAGTTGCAATCACCCCGGATGGAAAAAAGGTATATGTAGCGAGCTCAGCTTATATGGAGAACTCAACTTACAGCAGTACTGTTTCTGTAATTGACAGCGCGACAAATACTGTTACAGCCACAGTGAATGCAGGAGCCGGTTCTATGGGAGTTGCAGTCAGTCCGGATGGAAAAAAGGTATATGTGGCTAACAGCGCCGACAACACCGCCTCCGTAATCGATACTGCGACAAATATTATTACAACTACGATACCGGTAGGAAACGTACCTATTGGAGTTACAATCACCCCGGATGGAACGAAAGTATATGTGGCAAACTCCGAACATAACACTACCTCTGTAATTGACACTGCAACAAACACGGTTATAGCCACAATTCCTGTGGGAATTGATCCTTGTGGAGTTGCAGTCGTCCCGGATGGAACAAAGGTATATGTGGCCAACGGCGCCGACAACACTGTTTCTATAATTGACACGGCTACAGACACCGTTACAGCCACTGTGCCTGTGGGAGAATTTCCTTTTGCCTTCGGGCAGTTTATAGGTCCCTTCCCGGCAAAACCAGTACTTCCTGTTCCAGACTTTAGCTCCAGTGTCACGAGCGGATATGCTCCCCTTTCTGTCCAGTTTACCGACCTGTCGCAATATGCCACATCAAGGAGCTGGAGCTTTGGAGATGGAGCTACTTCAACCGAAAAGAACCCGATGCATACTTATTCTGCCGCAGGAACCTATACCATTTCCCTGACAGCAGGCAATGCAAACGGCACTTCCCCGGCAAAAACTGCTCAAATAAACGTAATGCAGGAAAGCAGCTCTAGTGGCGGAAGCAGTGGAGGAAGCAGCCACAGCAGCGGTGGCAGTGGTGGCGGCGGCGGTTCCCCTGAACCTGCAAGAAATGTCGAGGTGAAGGAAATTTCACAGGCACATGTTGCAAACGGAAAGCCCGTAAAGTTTGATTTCGCAAAGAATGCAACCTGCGTTGTATATGTGAGCTTTGATGCGAAGAAGACTGTCGGCAAGACTACAACCATCGCCGAGCAGCTCAAAACAAAATCAACCCTGGTTTCCAATTTATCCTCAGTCGAGGTCTATAAGTATTTCAATCTCTGGGTAGGAAACTCAGGGTTTGCAACTGAAAAGAACATTGAAAACCCTGTAGTGTGCTTCAAGGTTGAAAAGGCCTGGCTGCAGGATAAGGAGATCGACCAGGCTTCAATTACGCTCAACAGGTATAGCGACAAAAAATGGACACAGCTGCCCGTAAAACTATTGGAAGAAGATGCCAAGTACCTCTACTTCACGGCCGAAACTCCGGAATTCTCGTTCTTTGCAATAACAGGGAAAGCCTTAGAGAAAGAAGCCGGAGCTGAAACGAAGCCGGAGACCGACACTCAGGACCCTGGGCAGAATAGTACAGCCTCGGAAACTGAACAGGAAACAGGGACGGGAAAAATTGCAAGCACACCCGGATTTGAAGCGGTTTACTTTGTAGCCTGTCTTCTTACGGTATTCCTGCATAAAAGAAAATAAAAAGAGAATTGAGAAGTAGAAATAAAAAAATCAGTATTAAAGAAAATGGGATGAGGATTTCATACCTTCATCTTATTTTTCGGTTTTTAATTTTTAATTGTTCTTTTCTCTATTCGAATCCCTGAATTTTATCTCTTCCTGATTCCTGGATTATATTCTTAAATTCCGGGTCCTATTCTTAAATTCCAGATTCTATTCTAAATTCAGGACTTTATTTTTAAATTTTCGACCCTGCTGTTAAATTCTGGAGTTTCTGAAATTATTTTCCTTAATTCATTCGAAACTCATTCGAAGCTCATTCTAAATTCGTTAGAAATTATTAGAAAATTAATTAAAAATTCATCAATAGTCTACTCAATTCCTTTCGGATTTATCGAGCTGTAACACTTCGTGTTATGTGTACAGGTAATTTCTATGTGAGCCGAGCATTGAAATCCGTTTTTATAAAGGTAATTCAGGTACGGAAAACGAAAAACTGCACGGTCTATTTTTCAGTAAACTATCTCCTGATTATCATTTGCTTTATAGATTTATGTCTTTATTTTGATATTATTCTAATCCAATATATTCATATGGTTTAATGTTTAAATTCTACCCTATTAATAAAAGCTTAAATAATAATTTACATTGAATGCGGGGGATTTAAATAAACAGGTTTGTCAGCTTAGCTGTAGCCTTTCTTATTTTCACATTAGGCTCGAGTACAGGAACTGCGGTCGAGATTCTCGTTCAGCCAGGAGAATCGATACAGGCCGCGGTAAATAATACAAGTTCGGGGGATGTAATAATTGTAAAACCCGGTAATTATACCGAGAATATCATAATCGGTACACAAAACCTGACAATAAGGTCAGAATCCGGGAATCCTGAGGATACGTTAGTTACGGCAAACAACCCGAAAGTAAATATATTTCACATACGAGCAAATAATACAACAGTTAGCGGGTTTAAAGTTCGATCAACCCAATACGCCCAGGTAACAGGGGTCCATCTATCCGGATGCAGTTACTGTACCATAAGTAACAATGACCTTTCGGAAAATTATTTTGGGCTATATCTGAGTAACTCAAAAAATAATACGATTTCGGACAATAAAATGAACCTGAGCGGGAAATCTGGAATCCAGCTCATGCACTCGGAAGGGAATATACTCTCAAATAATAGTGCCGATTCAAACCGTCACGGAATTATTCTGGAGAATAATTGCAGTAACAACAACCTGACCGGGAACCTGGTAAGCTCGAATGCGGGTCACGGTTTTTACCTTATAAATTCAAGCAGCAACAATCTTAATAATAATACGATAAGCAGGAACGATATGGGGATTTACCTGACAAATTCAAACCTGAGTATAATTTCAGGGAATAATATCTCGGAGAATATCCGGTACGGAATGTGGATATCACATTCAAATTACAGTATAATCTCCGGAAATACGGTTAAAGAAAGCAACTGGGGTATTCGTCTGAATTTCTCGGATAACAGTACGCTTTCTGGAAATATTCTTGCTTTCAATTATATCTCAGGTCTTTCCATGTGTCCAGCCTGTGATAACAACACTATATTCAATAATTATCTCAATAATACCCTGAATGTACACGTCGGAAACAGGAGAAATACCTGGAACACAGTAAAGAAAGCAGGCATAAACATTGTTGGAGGGCCCTATATGGGAGGCAACTTCTGGGCAAGCCCCGACGGGACAGGTTTCTCTCAAACCGCGCCGGATAAGGATGAAAACGGCATTGCAGATGTAAAGTATAATGGAACGAACTTTACAGACTATCTGCCTCTTGTACCTGTATCCGATCCGCAGCAGCAGGCGCCTCCTGTTGCAGACCCAGGTACAGATCTTTTAAGTCCCGGCATGGATCTTACAAATTCCGGTACTGATTTTACAAATTCCAGCCCTGAGCTTACTGACGTTACTGCCTCAAAAACGGCTAAGACTCCTGTGCCTGCAAAAAGTAGCTCAAAGGATGACAATGCTACAGAAACGGCTGATAGTAAGCGATAAACCATGGCAAAAACTGAGAATAACAGCCAGCAGCACTAAAGGGAGATAAAAAGAAAGAAGGTATCGACGTTTGATGTATAAAATAGATATTTAAACTTGATATAAAAATAAACTTGATCAAAAACAACGGATGAAAGGCTAATCAATACTTTCATCCTATTTTTTGCATATCTCCGGGGTTAATAAATCGAATCTAGTTAATAAATCGGATTTTATTTACATTAAAAAGTAAATGGAAGGTAGAACCTCAGGAGTGAGCACGCTGGAACGAAGTCTTCAGAATATTGAGAGACGAAGTACTCAAGATGCTGAGAAATTACATTCTGAGCCGGTAACTTTGAAACAGGATTATTATCTATAGAATGACCCGGAGTCAACTATTCGGGTGCCGGCTGAAAAGTCTATCCGGGCTGTACCCATTTATCCTGAATTTGCGAAAAATAACTCTGGAAATCACATTAGTAAATAGATTTAAATAATAAAAACGAATGCAGTTAAATATATATTCTATAAAAAATAAAATATAGAGGCTCATGCAAAAAAGGATTATCTACGGAATTGATATTGCCCGGGGCTCTCCCAGGGCAAGGGAACTTCCCAGGTATGCACTTGCTATCCTTAAGGACGGGGAAGTCTCCCATCAAAGTATGCTCCGTCGCCAGAAGATCTTTAACATGATCCAGAAGGAAAGGCCGGAGATAATAGCTGTTGATAATATTTTCGAGCTCGCAGCCGATAGAAGCGAGCTCCTTTCTCTTATGGAACGGCTGCCTGAGGGCGTTAAACTTGTTCAGGTCACAGGTGGGCTGCATCCTGAACCGCTTGTCAGGCTAGCACGGAAACACGGGTTTTCTTTTGACCCTGAAAACCCGAATGATGAAGCCGAAGCATGTGCCCGCCTTGCAGATATGGGGGTTGGGCATGAGGTTTCCCTCTTTGAAGATATTACAAAGATCAAAGTCAGCAGAGCCCGTTCCCTGGGAAGGGGAGGCTGGAGCCAGAACCGGTACCGCAGGAAGGTACACGGAGCTGTGCTGCAAAGAAGCAGGGAGATTGAGAATGCCCTGAGAGATCTCTCCAGGGAAAAAGGCATCAGGTTCGAAGCCGTAAACGTAAAAGGTTTCGGAGGCTATGTGAGGTCTGAATTCACTGTTTATGCAAAACGCGGAGAGATACCGATACATCCAATGGCAAGCAACGATGCTCAGGTAAGCGTAAGAAGCGTTGAACGCGATAAAATCCGGTACGTTCCCCTTAAACCGAAGAACACTAGACGTAAGTTTACAATCGTGGGAATCGACCCCGGAACAACTGTGGGAATAGCTATTCTCTCTCTTGATGGAGACCTTCTCTACTTGAAAAGCTTCAGGGGAATAGCTCCTGACGAAGTGGTCAAGCTTATCGCGGAGTACGGAAAGCCTGCAGTTATAGCAAGTGACGTAACTCCAATGCCGGGTTCGGTTGAGAAAATCAGAAGGAGTTTCAATGCAGTCCCTGCAAGTCCCGGAATCGAGGTTTCTGCCGAGGAAAAAATTGCGCTTGGAAAGACTTTTGGCTATTCAAATGACCATGAAAGGGATGCACTGACTGCGGCTCTTCTCACCTACAGGAGCTACAAGAATATCTTTACCCGAATTGAAAAGAAAGCTCCGCAGAATTCAGATCTCGAGCTGATTAAGTTTCATGTAATCCGTGGAGCTTCGATAGAGGCTGCAATTGAAAAAGTCCGGGCCTCAGGTGAGCCTGAAAAACCAAAATCGAAAGAGCGTGCCGAAAAGCCGGAAGACAGGCCAGTCGATGAATCACTCCTTAAAATCAGGGAGACTGTCCAGCGGCAGAACGAGCAGATTCAAAACCTGCAGGAGTATCTTGAGGAATTAAAAGAAGAACTGATTGCAAAAAACAGGAAGATCTCAAAACTTGAGTCAAGGCTGAATAGTTTCAAAAAGGAAGCCTACAGCGAAGTAAGGAAATCAAAAGAAATCCAGATAAGGGACGAAACCATTGAAAACCTGAAAAAAGAGCTCAGCCATAAAAACAAAACCGTAAAAGAGCTGCGGCGCAGAAGCAACAAGCTGCGCAAAATCCAGAAAATGGAAGTCCGTGGCGAAGGCACAGCCGTCAAAGTTATTGCCGCTTTTACGAAGGAATCCATTGCCGAGACAAAGGAAAAATACGGGCTTAAGACAGGCGATGTAGTTTTCCTGGAAAACCCAAGCGGAGGCGGAGCTGCAACAGCTCAGATCCTTGTAGAAGCCGGAGTCCGTGCCGTACTCATCCCTGAGGACATTTCGCACGCAGCCAGTGAAACCTTCTTTAAAGGAGATGTGCCGGTCTTAAAGGATATCCCGCTTGAAAGGGCTGAAGACTTTGCAATGGCCGAACCCGAAACCCTCAAAGCCGCAATCGCAGCCTGGGAAAAAGAAGCCGATGAAAAACGCCATGACGCCAAACAGGACGAATTGCAAAGCCTCTTTGAAGAATATAGAAGTGAAAGGCGCAGGGGCCTGGTGTAAGAA
>CAZSVY010000038.1:0-21831 GCA_964610495.1 uncultured Methanosarcinales archaeon | reverse complement strand
GCTGCACCCAAAGCATTTCAGAGGCAAAGAGATTACAAGCGCAGTAAGGACGACCTTTCTCATAGATCCTGAAGGGGAAATCGCCAGATTATGGGATAATGTTAAAGCCAAAGGGCATGCTGAAAAAGTACTTTCTGAATTTAAGGCTCTGAAAGAAAAGTCAAATGAAAACACGTTATAAAAAGAAATATCAGTAAAATTACATCTATCGAGATTTGTTAAGACCTGTAAAACCTGATATTTAGTTATAACCGAAAAATTAGATTAAAAATAAAGATAAAAGAAATAAGAATAAATTTCTAAAAAGAACAAAAATAACAAGAACAAAAATAACCTTTCTTAATTTTATATCCAGCCTTTTGAAAAAAATTATAGCTGGTTAAGGCCCCTTTCACAGTATTACACCGGAAAGGAGCTTTTACACTGGAAAGAAGCTTTCCAATCTTTTTTACTTAGTGACGTACCGCGGTCTCACGCTCATGATACGTATCAGATCTTGTAACGAAATAAATCGTATAAAGTGCTGCAAGCCCGACAAGTATGTACACAATTCTCGAAAGGGTACTTCCTTCTCCGAAGAGCGCGGCTACAAGGTTAAAATCAAAGAGCCCTATAAGCCCCCAGTTTAATCCGCCCACTATAACAAGTATAAGTGCAAGTAAGTCTACTGGATTTCTTACTGCCATAGATATCACTCCCTTTTTGTTTTATTCTCCTATTTTTCATAATAGGAAGAAATATAAAAAACCCAATATTAAAATTGGAGGTACTTGTATTTATATATGACCAATATAAAAAATTAGAGCCTTTTAGAGAGAAAAAAATAGAAAATAATAAACTAAACCGTTATTTAGTACAGGAACTTTTTATTTTTCAGGCACTCTTCTAACCGGATATTTTGAGATAATTCAAGTAATTTATAGATATACTACTTTCGTTTTAAACAGTTGTTTTAGTCCATAGAGAAGTAATAAAAACTCCTTCATTTCAACTAACTGTCTGAAGCATTAAAGGATTTACAAGCCTTTAAATTCTAATTCTCTAACTCTAATTTTTTGTGTGAAAGTTTCAAAAATTTTTGTAAAACGCAGTTTTGGATTTTAAATGCATTATTGAAAAAATATCTGATAAGACTGTCCTCTAGTCGAATCTGGGGGCGGGTTTCTCACCTCCCGCCCGGATTAAATAATCCTTTATGAAAGCCCATTGGCGAGTGTCAGAGAGCACCAAATATACCAGATATTAAATATATAGAGATTACATAAAAAATTAAGTTTACAAATACTTTACCAGCTTTATAGTCAGAATTAGCTTGATACTCGTTTTCATATAGCTCAACGTATAATCTGTAATCTATTGATTTTCGATTCCAATTATCAATTAACACACAAAATGCTCCTACTAACATAATAAAAAAGCTAGCTTTTGTTGCTAAATTAACAACAACTGGATAACTCTTTATTATTAAGAAAGTAAGTATAAAGCCGTCAAGACCTATGAGATACTTGTAGTAATTATCCAGAGAAAAGTAATGCTGATTCATGCTTGTACACCGTATAAAATCTTTTAGTAATATTAAAACACTAAGATAAATATTAATTTAATGCTTTGATGCGAATTTTGTCTACCTGCTGATTGGTAGGTTTGAAGGCTAGTCTATCTAAAGAAATAGATCCATTTTAAGCTCTGCTTCTGGAAGCAGGCGAAACACTTCAATTGTCGGGGAAAAACGTAAATTTAAGCTTTAACAAGCTTGTATACATATCGATAAAAGTTAGAATCTTAGTATACAAAGTAAGCAAAAAAGTTGTAGAAGTTATCTGGATAAAATTGAGGATTTCTACAGAGCCCAAATATTTTGCAATATATGATTTAACGTCGAACTTTCTTTTACTGCCCTTGTAACATATGTATCTGATTTTTCCAAAAATTTCCCTTTCCTGCCAGGCGCGATCATAAACTCCTCCAATGCTCCAGGCGATTCCGGTAAGCAACCGGTCAGTTGCCTGATTTCCCGGATAGAATAGTCCGAATACGTTTCGGGTTCATAAATGGTTTTGAGATCCAGAATATATAGAGCTACATTATAATAGTAAAAAAAGATCGTGTTAAAGAAAGATCCCAGATCAATTTAAGCAGAATTTTGGAAAGGGTTAAATATTTAAAAATTTCTTAGAACTCAAAAACCTGCCCGTCATATCCAAGGGGCAAAAATAACGCTTCAATATGGTGAGGACGAAACATATGACTGAGATGGGTCAAAACGATTTCTTTTGCATTGAGCTGCTCTGCAAGTTCCATAGCCTCTTCTGAATTCATGTGTTTTTTTATGTGGATATGGGGCGGAACTATAGCATCGGCAATAAGAAGGTCAGGATTTCCCATAAGCTCCAGGCTGGCTTCGGGAATTTTTGAGTTCGTATCTCCTGTGATCACTACTTTTTTATCGCCTTCACTGATTATAACCCCTGTAGGAACCTCCACAGGAGGGTGGTTGACCTTAAAAAGGGTAAACTGCAGCCCGATTAGCTCGAACGGCTCATAGAGCTTTACATAATGATACCTTGGTTTAAGAAAGGAGACATACTGGTCTATGTATTCGAGTGTTTCGCGAACTCCATAGACATCAACCCTATTTTGGACCCTGTAGAACTCTCCGAATCCGGAGTAATGATCATAGTGCCCATGCGTCCAGATCACTCCGTCTACACAGGAAAGGTTTTGCTTAAGAAATTGCTGCCTGAGGTCAGGGCTGGTGTCAATAAGGATTTTACCCTGGTCAGACTCTACAAGAATGGAAGAACGAAGACGCTGGCTCTTCCCACCTTTTCTGGCGTCTTCACATGCAGGACAATTACATCCGATTTTAGGAGTTCCGACAGCATCGCCAGTCCCAAGCAGTGTCAACTTCATCTTTATTTCTTCCTTTCGTACTCTTCGGTTTTGAGACCAGCCCTTTCATCAAAAGATATTACCGCTTCCAGCAGGTCCTGCTGGGTAAGTACTTTGCGCTCCTCGAGAAGAGCACCAAGGACAGCTTCCCTTATAACCATGCGCAGGTCCGAACCCGAATAGCCTTCGGTTAATTCCGCAATTTCCCCTGTATCGAAATCTCCTTCGATGTGCCGGGTTACAATATCCAGGATATTTTTGCGCATATCGCGGTCAGGGAGAGGGAAATGAACTATCTCGTCAAAGCGCCTCCAGGCTGCACTGTCAAGCATGCGGGGGTGATTCGTCGCGGCAATAAGGAGAACCCCATGCTCCACGAGGCTGATTTCGTCTATGGCCTTAAGAAGGGTATTGACTGCCCGCTTGATGGCAGCGTTTTCATCAGATGTTCTTGCTTTTGCTACGAAATCCAGCTCATCTATGAAAAGAATGCAGGGATTAAGTTTCTTTGCAAGCAAAAAGACTCTGTCAATATTCTTTGCAGTCTCACCGAGATACTGGTCTGTTATCATGGAGAGCTTGACCTCAACAAACGGGATTGAGAGCTGTTCTGAGAGCGCGCGGGCAACCGAGGTCTTTCCGGTTCCGGGAGGGCCAACAAACAGGAGTTTCCCTATATCGTGCAGGCCGATTTCCCGCAGGTATTCCCTGTGCTTAATGGCTTTCATGATCTTTTCGACTTCGTTCTCCTGTTCTTCAGTGAGTACGAGATCCCGGACTTTCTGCTTTACATCTTCAGGGGCGATAATGACCACGAGTTTAAGCATCTCTTCGCTTTTGTCCTCTTTCCTGATCTCCGCTATCAGGGACTCTATCCATTCCCTGTCGACTTCCTTGGGCCTCATTTTAGCCTTTGCAAGTGCATAGTTTGCAGCCTCGACCTTTCTTATTTCTCCATAGTAATAAGCAAGAACAGGGTTGTTTTCAATCCGTTCCTGGGAGCCTTCCTGCTTTTCAAACCATTCCGCAGCAAGTTCAAAAGCACTCAGACGAAGTTCAAAATGAGACTTATCAGTATTTATGAAGGGGACGTTCCTTACGAGTTTTTCGATATCCTTAACCCCGTACAGTTTTTCAATTCGGATAAACGTAGCTGTAACGGGTTTGGGAACTGTTTTTTCTGTGCTACTCCAGTAGTTTTTCCGAATGTGTTTTGGAAGATCGTTTACATCCAGCTCTGGATAGCGGTTATAGATCTCTGCGGTCAGCAGTAGTTCTACGATATCTAATATAGTGCCTGACATGTTTGTACCTGTTGCGTGCTTGGACTAATCCACTATCAAGTGTTGGGCACTCAAATGCGGTAAGTTCTTAAATCTTTCTTCAAGTTGTTAAACCTAGTAATTGATTTTCTTCGATGATAAAATTTACGAAGCAGCCGGCAGTAAAAGAAAAGACCGGCCGGAGATGATAACTTTATCTAGCAGAAGACTTTATCATCTACTCTATCTCTTTCGAGAATCAAGGCATATTTCGGAAAAAGCCTTTGTCGCCTCCGGAAAACGTCTCACTTTCGAAAGGTAATCGTGAATTCTGGAAATAACCGAATTGTCTCCGTGAGATGCACTCGCTTTTTAGAGAGATTTCGATCTAATAGCTTATTTCTGGAATGCCACGGCATTATCAAAACTTCTGCATTATCAGAACTAGTATATTAAAACTATCATTCCTAAGATCTCTCTATCTAAGGAAATCCAGAATTATCCCTAGAGAGGACCATGCATGACAAGAGAACAGCTCTATTCAGGGAAAGCAAAAACCATCTATAAGACGGATGATCCTGACACCCTTATTGCCGAATTCCGAAACAGTCTGACTGCATTTAACGGAGAGAAAAAAGGGGAAATGGAAAAAAAAGGGTATTACAATGCCCAGATCTCAAAAAAACTCTTTGAGATGCTCGAAGCAGAGGGAATAAAGACTCATTTTGTCGAAATGCTTTCTGACATCGATATGCTTGTGAAGAACGTCGATATCATAAAAATTGAAGTCATTGTCAGGAATATTGCCGCAGGCTCGGTTACAAAGAAATATCCATTGAAAGAAGGTACTGTTTTCAAGTCCCCTGTGCTTGTTTTTGACTTCAAGAGCGACGAATACGGGGATCCCATGCTGAACGACGATATTGCTCTCGCGCTTGGGCTGGCAACACAGGAAGAACTTGCCATACTCCGGAAACTCGCTCTGAGAATCAACGAACTGCTTGTGCCCTACCTGGATGAAAAAGGTATAATACTTCCGGACTTCAAGCTGGAATTCGGAAGGAGAGACGGAGAGATTATCCTTGCAGACGAGATTTCCTGCGATACCTGCCGGTTCTGGGACAAGAACACCGGACAGTCCATGGATAAGGATGTATTCAGGTTTGACAAAGGCGACATTTCCAAAGCTTACGAAGAAGTTGCCCGGCGTATAGTGCCGGAAATATTTGAATAAACCTGATAAAGGTTGGGAAACTTGAATAGAGCCGACAAATGGGTGAAAGCTTGAATAAGCCCGATAAAAGGCCTCAAAGTTTTCCTGCCTACCGATTTTCCTTTTTAGATTGCAGTAGGCAATTTCTCTTTATTTACGTTGTTTCTATTTTTACGCCATCTGTCTTTGCACTATTTCGTTTTTAACATTACTGCGTTTTAAAGAATAAGTCCAGAGTCGTTTGAAAACGGAAGTCTGAAAGCAGCTTTGCCTGCGGCACCCATTTGGCTTTTGGTGTATTTATCCTGCCCGAAAGATCTGAAACTGCAGCTTCGAGAGAATCGAATTTTTTAGGCGGATTTTGAAGAGCCTTTCTCATGCCTTCTCTCACGACCCAGACCCCCAGAGGAGCCCAGTAGTCCGGAGTTATTTCCCGGAGCACGAAGACCGAAGCCTGCCTTTTGATTTCCGTAAGGTATTCAAGCACAGGCAGCCTTGCGGCATAATAGCCTCCAGCCAGGGGAGAATATCCTTTTTTTCCCTCGTAACTTTCACTGTCTTCCCCAATCCAGCTTGATTCTCCAGACCAGACTGTTTTTGGGAGCCAGATTTCAATAAGTTCGAAAGAATAAGCCCGTGGAAGGAGAAGGACTTCAAAATGGTTCCCGAAATGGGTCCCGCTAAAAAGCTGGATCTCTGAGACCCAGGGAAAATCCTTTATACGGTCTGCAAATTCCTTTCCTGCCATATCATCCACGGCTGTAATTGACCAGCGCGTTGGCACGATTTTTCGTGCTTTTCCGAGCAGGCCAATAGAGAGCAGGCGCGTAATATGTTCAGCCGGGATATCTCCTTTATAGAGTTCAAGAACAGCATCTTTAGCCAGAGCGTCAGTGTCATAGACAAGGTAATCCACTTTTTTCGGGACGTTCGGGTTTTCTGCAAGCTCAAAGTTTTTCACAAGACCTGAGGGCCCCATAGGGGTGAGTACGGCATCGAATTTGAGTTCCTGTTTCGGGGTTTTGAAGAACCAGGCTTCGGTATCCACTGGCTTTCTGGAGAGGGCAAGTTCCTGAGCCTTTACAAGGAGAGGGTTTTCTTTGTCCCGGGCATCTTTTACGTGGAAGTTTGTGTTTGCCCTGACCATACGGGAACGCAGGGAGATAATATCTTCAATCTGCATATTTGCCCAGGCTGAGGGCTCTTCAAAAACCGAGGCTTCGCTCTCCTTTGCCAGAGGAGGAATGAGCGGGCCTGCCGAGACCCTGGGGTAACCGTAGCTTCCAACAAAAATAGCAGGTGGAGATGCCCCGAAAACCGAGTCTCCTGAGACTACAGGAGCAATCGATTGAAAGGACTTGAATTTTTCAAGGATTGGGCAATGAGGGCGCCCGCAAAGTCCTTTTCCTTTGCATTTAACACACAGATTACCATTCACTTTAGATCCATATCCTCGCATATTATACAGGGTTTGGCTTCAGGAGCATTCCTGTATAGCCAGCCGGATTTCTGAACAAAACTGCAAACCCCGCACATGCCTTTTGCCTTTTCCTGAGAGGATAGACCTCGATTTAGAAGCACTGATGCAAACTTCCGAATTTCATTCTGGGTCTCCTCGGAAAAACCAACCTCAGCCCCGCGTTTCTCACTCACGTACTGGGATACCGCAGCCCTTGAGAGTTCCAGGACGTCCGCTACATCCTGCTGCGTGCACCCATGCTCAAAAATCATTGTTCTGGAAAGCTCTGCCCGAATTGCGGGCAAGACTTTCTGTACCATAATTTCACATGTTGTTTTCATGGGAGACCGACACCGCATAAATCAGGTAAATTTACGAGATATATTCTCTTAACCATTTATATATCCGTATATCTTTATTTTTCGAGTAGAGCATGTCTCCCTCAATATATAGAAAATGCATGCTACCGAAAATAATGCCAAAAATATATGTAATTCCGGGCCTGAATATTTGTTACTATTCTCAGGTCCGGTTATCCTTAGAGGCTGGTCAGAGTTTAGTTTTTAATCTGTTCAGCAGAGAAACCCTTTTCCATGAGGACTTCTTTCATGCGGGCCAGGTGATTACCCTGAAGTTCCACAGTATTTCCTTTTACCGTACCGCCGCATGCAAATTTTGATTTAAGATAAGTGGACAGTTCGTGAAGATCAATTTCACTTGCGTCGAAACCTTCTACAACGGTAACTTCTTTTCCGTATCTTCGTCTGTTAACTTTTACAGTAATTCTCTGTTGCTCTTTTGCAACCTCTTCGCAAATGCAAAGTTCTTTTGGAAGCCCGCATACTGGGCACATTCCGCTGCTCATTTGTTGGTATGTCCTCCGAATTTGTAATCATTGTATATGTAATTTACATCTAAAAATAACTGAATAGATATAAAGTACTTATCAATGAAGGTATTAAAGCCTAATGGTATTTTTCAGGCACTTTATGCTGAATTTCAGTCAATAACCGGAAATTCCCGACAGCATAAAAAGCCAGCCAGAGCTTTATTATTTTTCAATTTTTTATATAATATTGTGTTCGTTTGTAGAGTAAGATTCAATAATGTGATTTTTGGTGAAGAATATACACAGCAAGCGAAAAAGCTGGATTTTTAAAAAAATTTTAGAGGTTAACGCTCCGGGAACGAATCTAAGCCGAAAAGGATAAATAGTCTGAAAAGACTAAAAAAGCCTGAAATCCCCGCCTTTGCCGGAAAGAGCTTCTCTTATCCAGCAAGAAGCTAAATATATCTTGAATCCCATCTCTTTCTATAACCTGCTAATTGCATATATATGTACTTCTATTATATAAATATAGTAGTATAAAATTATCGAATAAACTAATCCATATCCGGGGACCCCTGATGAATGAATTGAACGATTTAATAGGTTTTGTAAACGGAAACAGTATAAGGCAAAAAGTGCTATCCTTACTTTCCTCAAAAGGAGAAATGGAAGGGAAAAGAGTATCAAAAACCCTGAGAGTTGCCCATCCCACCGTCGCAAAAACTCTCGAAGAACTTGAACAGAAAGAATTAATCACAAAAAAAGACGAAATATATTCCCTGACCGAATCCGGAGTAAAAGTGGAAAAAATGATCCAGCAAATCTAACCAAGAAAATCGATTAATAAAATTTGTTGTAAATCAATCAGTAAAATCTATCAATAAACACTAATTATATACTTTTATTCCTTTTCTTTTTAAACACTAATTTTTCACTTAGGAACCTTTCCATAATCAATTTCGATCCTACGATAAGCTCTTCAGAATTATTTTTCACGATAAAAAGCCGGATTTAAATTCATATAATTCTGTTCGAAGAATCACATTAAGTCCTGGATTACTTCTCACACACTTCTTTTCATCCAGTTAGAGAACTTTACATAAAAAAGCAAAAGAGTGAAAGCTCAATATAAACTTAATAATCACGGAAACTCAGGAAAGCACAGAAAAATTCTGTCCCATAAATTAGCCCTCTTGAGCGCAAGCGTTGCGCCGCTTGACCACGCCGCTGCCAGGGGTTTTCGGTCAAGCCTTTTCAAAAAAGGGTTGCGTTGCGTCGTTTAATCACGCCGTTCTCGCATCGTTTTCGCTCAAGCCTTTTTTGAAAAGGCTTGCGGAACTCGGGCTGCAGAGCCACAACTCTGCCGAGGTATGACTCGGGTTTTATAGAGGGGAGAGAGCGAAAAGCTCACTATAGATTTGACAACCACAGAAAGTATGGGAAACACCGAAAAAGTTCTGTCCCATAAATTAGCCCTCTTGAGTGAACGAAGTGAGCGAAAAGAGCGGCGTACTCCCGAGGCGCAATTCGGGCGAGGCGCAATTCGGGGAGCGAAAAGGATACCGTCCTCCCGAGACGGAACTCGGGTGTCAGAAATATTTATCTAATCCTTATCCCTTTATGTCGGCATAGACTGTTAACGCCAATACTGAAAATCCTGAATTTAGGGCATAATTTATTGAAAAACCGAAGCTTCGGTATCCAAAAAAGGATTAAGCATCAGAGGCAAGGCAATGTTACCTGAAGAAGACCTTAAGATCATTAAAAAAGAACTAGGGCGAGAGCCCACCCTGGTAGAACAGGGCTGCTTTTTAAACCTGTGGAGCGAACACTGTTCCTACCGCTCAAGCGCTCCTCTCCTGAAAACTTTTACTACTACGGGCGAAAACGTAATTATCGGCCCCGGAGACGATGCTGCAGTCATTAGATTCGAAGATGGATACGTGCTTACAATAGGTATGGAAAGCCATAATCACCCTTCTTATGTCGATCCCTACAACGGGGCTGCTACAGGTATAGGAGGCATCGTAAGGGATATAATCTCCATGGGAGCCCGCCCTATAGCTCTCATGGATCCTCTCTATTTCGGGCCTCTGGACACCCCAAAAAACCTTTTCCTTTTCGAACAGATAATTAAAGGAATTGCAGGATACGGAAACTGCATAGGAGTGCCTGTGGTCAATGGTGAGACTTTCTTTGACCGAAAATACAGTGGAAACCCTCTTGTAAATGTGGTTGCAGTAGGACTCTGTCGGGAAGAGGATATTATAACTGCCCGCTCCCAGAAAGCCGGAAACAGGCTTGTGCTCGCAGGCTCAAGCACAGGAAGAGACGGACTTGGAGGGGCTTCCTTTGCCTCCAGGGACCTTTCTGAATCAGCCGAAGCCGAAGACCGCCCAAGTGTCCAGGTAGGAGACCCGTATACTGAAAAGCTTGTAATCGAAATGACGCTGGAAGCCATGGAGAAAGGCTATGTAAAATCCTGCAAAGACCTCGGAGCCGCCGGTCTTGGAGGAGCAAGCTCGGAACTGGCTGCAAAGGGCGGGCTTGGAGCCCGGATCATTACAGATGCAGTGCCCCAGCGCGAACCCAATATGAACGCTTATGAAATCTTGCTTGCAGAATCTCAGGAACGCATGCTCTTTGAAGTAACTCCTGAAGACGTCGATGCCATACTTGCTCTGGTAGCAAAATATGACCTTAATGGGGCTGTAGTAGGGTATCTGACAGAGGAGCCAAAGTATACAGTTGAGTTCAAAGGGGAAATTGTTGCCGATCTTCCAATAGCTTTACTGACAGGTGGAGCTCCGACCTGCGAAAAACCCTCAGTAGCCCCTATTCCCCAGGTTGAAGAAAGTAAAGCACCCGAAACTCCGGAAGACCTGAAAACAGCTTTCCTGAAAATCCTGTCTTCGTATAATATTTCCTCAAAAGAATGGATCTACAGGCAATATGACCACGAAGTCCAGTTAAGAACCGTTGCCAAACCCGGAGAAGATTCTGGCGTGCTCAGAATTACAGATAAAAGAGGAATCGCGCTTTCTTGCGGCTGTCAGCCTAGAGCTACCCTTATTGATCCTTACAACGGGGGAAAGACAGCAATCATGGAAAACGCAATGAACCTTGCAGTAAAAGGTGCTGACGGGCTTGCAATTGTAAACTGCCTGAACTTTGGAAACCCTGATCGCCCGGAAATATACTGGCAATTCAAAAACGCCGTGCTGGGGCTTGGAGACGGAGCCAGGGAGCTCTCAATCCCGGTAGTGGGAGGAAATGTTTCTCTGTATAACGAAAGCGATGAGTTCAAGACTGCAATTCTCCCAACCCCCTCAATAGGAATGATAGGGAAAGTCGACCTTGAAACTCCTCTCCCTTCAGGCTTTTTTGCAAAGTCCGGAGATACCATTATCCTGGTTGGAGAAACAACTGCGGACATGGGAGGTTCCGAATATTATGCCTGTTTCGGAGCCCCGAATGCTGGAAAAGTTCCTCCGGTCCCGAAAAATGCCCAGGGGATAGTAAAAGCCGTGATCGAAGCTGTAAAGAGTGGAAAACTCAGTTCGGCCCATGACCTTTCCCTTGGAGGAATTGCTGCCGGGCTTGCAAGGATGTGCAAAAACGCCGGTGCAGAGGTAGACCTGAGTGAAGTTGCAGAAGTGAAAGCTGATGAGCTGCTATTCTCAGAAGCTCCTGCAAGAGCTCTGCTTGCTACAGACGAGCCAGAGGCTGTACTGGAAATTCTCAAAAACGTGCCTCATATCAGAATCGGCAAGGTCGGAGGCAGTTCACTTAAGGTTAAAGGAAAAGATTTCGAGATTTCCCTCTCCCTCAAAGAAATCTCCGATGCATACGGCAGCCTTACAAGGTTTATGATTGGCTGAACCTCCCGAGTTCCGCAAGCCTTTTCAAAAAAGGCTTGAGCGAAAACAGCGTGGAGACGGCGTGATCAACCGGCGCAACGGTTGTGGCACAACGGTTGCGCTCAAGAGGGCTAACTTACAGGGCTGCGGCTTTTCCGCGCAGGTCTTGTTTTGGGTACGAGATCTTCTTTGCTTCCAATTTAAGTGGGGTCCCATCCCATCTTATCAAGCTGTCTTTAATCTAAGCTGATCTTTTTAACTCCTGAATTATCCTATCTTTAGTTTTTCTAATCCCTTGCAAGTCGAGGTTTGACATAGAAAATAGTTTCGAGTTAAGCTAGATAAACAATAGTTTTTAGTAGGTTTCCGCACTAGATTACTTTGTTATGAAAGCTGTATGCATCTGTATGGGAGTGCATCTGCCTTACAGTCCCAAGTGGTACTGGCCTGTAGAGGGTTTTTCCGGGGTGCCTGAAATGGACCGGTATTTTGACCGGAACAATATTTTTTCAAAATTTTTAAAAACAAGCCGGCAGTTTCTACGCCTTAATGACCTGATTCTGGAATCCGTGGAAAGGGGAGGGAAATATTCCTTTGATCTATCCGGGCCGTTTCTTGAACAGTGTCGATGGGATCCCGAACTTCTCGAGTCATTCCGCGAACTTGGGGAAACCGGAAGCGTGGAATTTACAGGGAGCTGCGGTTATCATTCCCTGAGTTCGCTGTACCCCGAGATTTCCTGGTTTAAGGAGGAAGTGCTCATGTACAGGGAAATGCTTCAGGAATTGTTTGGGATTACCCCCGAGACATTCGTAAACACAGAGCTTCTATATACTGAAAAAGTAGGGAGAATTCTTACCGATCTGGGTTTTAAGTGTCTTATCGCCGAGGGGTCCAGGAACCTTATGAATGGATACGAGCCTGTATATGTTTTTGAAAATCACCTTCCGACTCTGTTAAGGCATATAAACCTTAGCGAGGACCTTGAGCTGCGCTTTTCGGAAAAAGACTGGCAAGGCTATCCTCTTATTCCGGAAAAGTTCGCGGACTGGATTGCCAGCATGGATGGTGACGTTCTGACTCTTTATTTTAATTATTCAAATCTCTGCCTTCATTACAGAAATAAAAGTATGATAGCCGACTTCATCCGGACGTTTCCAGAGACCCTCAAAGCCAGGGGCATTGAGATGTTCACGCCTGCTGAAGCTGTGAAGAGATTTGAACCCTTAAAGCTTCCTACGCTGGGAACCGAACAGACAATCCGTTATGGGATGCATAACGCAGTAGGGAATCATGCTCAACAGCTTTACCTGCGAGAACTGGTAAGAGTTGGAGAAGAACTCTCAGGGCTTAAGGAAAATAAGGATTATCGGAAACTTAAACAGGTATTCGGTTACCTCCAGCAGAGTGAAATATTTTTTTCCATGAATCCTGGAAATATCAGGGAAGGCTATGAAAGGGCTATAAATTATTTTTCCATCCTGTCCGATTTCAGGAGAGCTGTGCTGGAGGAGGGAGCATGACCTCAGTTTGTATGTATTTCCAGGCGCATCAACCGTTCAGACTGCGCAGGTTTTGGCCTGATGACCGATCAGGTTTTTTCCGCTATTTTGATGAGAGAAGCAACAGGGAGATATTTGAGAGAGTAGCCCGGAAATGCTACATTCCTGCAAACAAAGTACTCCTGGACTCTCTTGACGAGCATAAAGGAAATTTCAGGTTTTCTCTTTCTGTTACCGGAACCCTGCTAGAACAATGCGAACTCTGGGGAAAAGATGTGCTCGAAGGCTTCCGACAGATGGCGGAAACCGGAGCAGTGGAATTCCTGGACGAAACCTTTTATCACTCCCTTTCAAGCCTTTTTGAAGACAAAACCGAATTTGTTGAGGAGATAAAAGAACACAGAGAACTTGTGTTTGACCTTCTGGGAGTTAAACCTCAGGTATTCCGAAATACCGAACTGCTTTACAATAACACAATAGCAAAGCTTGTTTCCGATCTCGGGTACAGGGCGATCCTTACTGAAGGTGCGGATCATATGCTTGATGGAAGGTCTACCAACGTGCTTTACAGGGCAAAAGGCTCGGGACTTCCCATTATTTTCAGGAACTATAAGCTGAGTGACGATATAGGTTACCGATTTTCGGCAAGGTGGTGGGAAGGATATCCTCTGACTGCGGAAAAATGGGCCTCGTGGGCTTCAGGGATTAATGAAGATTGTATTAATATCTTTATGGACTATGAGACCTTCGGAGAGCATCAATGGGAAGAAACCGGAATATTTTCCTTCCTGGAAAAACTGCCCGGAGAAGTGCTCAAGACTCGCCTTAATTTCAGCACCCCTCTCGAGCTTATCGAAAAATACTCACCTGTAGCCGAAATAAATATTGAGGATTTTTCCACAATTTCCTGGGCTGATATGGAACGTGATACCAGCGCATGGCTTGGCAACGACATGCAAAGGCGCTGCTTTGAAGAGATAAAACTGCTTGAGCCCTTTGTAAGGAAGACCGGAGATCCTGAAATCCTGCGTATATGGAAGCACATGCTTACCTCGGACCACTATTACTACATGTGTACCAAGTGGCTAGGAGACGGGGATGTACATTCGTATTTCAGTGTCCACTCCACACCCTACGAAGCAGCGGTTAATTTTATGGCTGTACTTATGGACTTCAAAGCGCAGGTATTCAGGAAACTTAGTGCAATAGCTTAATTAGATATACACATAATGATTCATGGGAGTCGAGTCAGATGGTAAGGGACTTATTCATGTTTGCAGGCTTCAATGAGAGCTCGCAGATCGTATGGTTTAAAATTATTTATTCGAAAGAACCCGGATCTTTATCCTCAATAATCGATTTTTTGGAAAAAGAGAATGCGTTTGTCATGTTTGGCCATCTGGATAACATTACACAAAAAACAACAGGAGAATACTCAGTATTTATCGAACTTAATAAAGATATCGATCCAGAGAGCTTCGCCCAGAAAATAAAGGAACTTGAGGTCGTAAGCGAGGTAGAATATGGAATTTCAAAGTACGGGATGGTTTATGCCATGGACTTTCCTCTTAATGTTGTAGGAGTCAGGGGAGTTGCGGCAAGGGCACTTACCATTGTTGATATCATTAAAACTTTCAACCAGAATGCGCCGCATGCCGAAGGACTTCTCACAATTTCAGGACTTAAGGGTGGGATTCACTCAGCAAAATATTTTAGGAGTATTCTGAACCTTAATGACAGTAATTTTGCAAGCGTGCTTGCGGAACTCTATAGGGCTGTGGGTTGGGGAATTCTGGAAATCGAATGTGATCCAGCGACCTTTGAAGGAAAAATCATTGTGAAGGACTCGTTTATAGCTGATGTTTACGGAGGGTCGGACCAGCCAGTTTGCGCCTTTATGAGTGGCTATTTTGCAGGTTACCTGACCGAATATTTCGGGAAAAACATAAGTGTGAGGGAGGTAAGCTGTAAAGCTACAGGAAAGAAGGTCTGCGAACACATAATCTCGCCGGCGCCTTCCGGCGGTACAAGCCAGGAATACCAGCTGAGAGGGGAGACGCGGTGATAAAGCAACCCAACGTCATTCTCGGAAATGAAGAACTGCTTGTAACAATGGGGAAAAAGGGGGAGATCTTAGGCTTTTTTTACCCCCGCAGAGACCATGCTCAGCACGTTGAAGAATCCGTCGCCTGTATCCATACAGGAGAAAAACTTCTCTGGACAAACGACAACGATTGGCACTGCATTCAGAATTATATTGAGGACACCAACATCGTATCTACAAAACTTTATCATGATTCGGGCATTCGGATTTCCATTCTTGACCTTGTACATCCCGACGTGCCTGTTCTTATCCGCAGGTTTAAGGTTCAGTCCCAGAAAAAAATTTCAGGAAAATTCTTCTATTATTCGAATTTTAACGTAGGGGAAACCTCCAAGAAAAACTCTGGCTTTTGTGATACCGATACTCGTTTGCTTGTACAGTACTGGCAAAACTATTATTTAGGAATGTATTCCCTGCCAGAGTTTACGGAGTGGCAGATCGGAAAGGCAATGGATACTATATGGTGGACGAATTCCAAATACGATATGGAAGACGGAAAACTCCAGGGTAATAAAGAAGATATAGGAAATATTAATAACGCGGCTGGCTGGGACCTTGAACTGGAGGCGGATGGAGCAAATGAGTTTGTTATCCTGATAGGAGCTGCATCTTCCAGACGCCTCCTGTATAAGAGAATACACGAGCTCTCAAAACTGCCTCTGGAATATATTTTCGAAAAGACGCGGGAACACTGGGTTATGTGGCTTTCCAGAAAACAGGTGCTCAAAATGCCAGGGATCGAGGGATATGATAACCTGCGCCAGGAGCTGTTTAATGCCTATAACCGGGCTCTTCTTGTGCTTTATCTCCTTAATGACCACGAGTATGGATCCTTTGTGGCTGCTCCGGAATTTGACTCCAATTTCGAGAAATGCGGAGGTTACGGCTTCTGCTGGAATCGAGATACTTCAGAAATCGTGCTCGCACTAAAGCATTCCGGGTATCCGGAGTACTGTGACACGTTTTTCAAGTGGTGTATCCGGACTCAACTCCCTGATGGTTCCTGGTTTCAACGCTACTGGCTCAATGGGGACATAGCTCCTTCCTGGGGCAATTTTGATTATTCGACTCAGATAGATGAAACCGGGTCCACGCTCTATGCTATGGATGTTTATTACAAGATTCTCGAAGGCCTGAAAAAGGCCGAGTTTCTCGAAGAGGTCTGGGTTTCCATACTCAGGGCTGCCGAATACCTGATGAAGCGGACAAAGTCAGGAATTCATGAAAGCTGTATGGATCTCTGGGAGACTTACTACGGAATTTTCACATATACGAATGCTTCAATCTATGCCGGGCTCATGGGCGCTTCCCACCTGGCTGAAGAAAACGGGGAAGCTGGCATGGCAAGGCGCTGGAAGAAAAGGGCAGAATTCATTAAACAGGCTACGATTGATCGTTTCTGGCTTCAGGAAGGCTATTTTGCAAAAGGAGTTATTAACGAGAAACTGGACAAAACCATTGATGCAAGCATTCTAGGCACCTATATTCCCTTTGGAATGCTGTCTCCAAAAGATCCCATAGAGAGGGACATGATCCAGTTTATGATAGAGAATATTCAGAAAAAACTCTCAGTACCCATCAATCTCAATTACGGTATTAAAAGGTATGAGAATGACAGTTACATGAACGGAAACCCGTGGGTAGTAACAACTCTCTGGCTTTCGGAAGCAATGTTTGCCCTTGCCCTTGATCTCCCCTATGAAAAAGCAATGTTTGCCTCCACGCATGAGATTCCCCGTGAGAAAGAAGAAAGATATGATGAGCAAGTAAAAAAGCTGACCTGTGAAGGAATTAAATGTCTTAAATGGGTTCTTGCCGGAGCAACCAGTACAGGACTTCTCCCGGAGCAGGTGGACCAGTCCACAGGCAAGCCTGCCTGGGCAATCCCTCTCGGATGGAGCGGATCTCTGATGCTTGATAATATTCTGCTGCTGGACAAAATCTGCAAGAGAAAAGCCGGGAATTCAAAGGAAAGTTAAAGAATTAAAAAATAACAGCGAAAAGAAGGACTGAAAAGCGGTAGTGGAAAGAAGAATTGAAGAGTAAGAGCGAAAACAGGAATTATGAATAAAAGGAAAAAGAAAAGTTAAAAAGTTGAAAAGGGAAAGAAAAAAGAAAAGGGAAAGAAAAGGAAAAAAAGGAGAAAAAAGGAAATTATGGATTTCTTAATTTTTCTGTAATTGAGTTATTTACCTGTTACATGGATTTCTTTTTAAAGTTTATATGTTTTTAAGCAGTTTCAGGCAAGGACTTTTCCATATGGATTTTCTTCAAAGTAACTGACAAACTGCTCAGCTGTCTCGTTAGATTTTCCGGAGCCCGAACCCAGAAGCAGCCTTGAGATACTTGCCCTGTTCATATATTCGATTCTTGGTTCCCCTTCAATTCCTCCGAGTTCCGCAGCTTTGTCAACTGCATCATAAAGATTTCCAAAGCCATCCACAAGCCCAAGCTCCTTTGCCCTGGCTCCGGTGTATATTCGCCCGTCGGCAAGCTCTCTTACTTCACTTCGGGACATGTTACGTCCTTCGGAAACCTCGGTTATGAAATCTTCGTAGCTTTCCATAACCACAGCATCAGCGTACTCTTTTTCCTCATCAGTAAGCCCTCTCCAGGTGCTTCCCATGTCCTTTAATTCTCCGGACTTTGCAATGTAATGATCTACACCTTCTTCCTGATAAGAGGCAGACATATTCTGGAAAATCCAGATAACTCCTATAGATCCGGTATTCGTTGAGGGGTTTGCAATAATATAATCAGTCGGCGCAGAGATATAGTATGCAGCACTGGTTGCAAGATCCCCCATGGACACAACAACAGGGATTCCCTTTGCCCTGGCTTTTTCAATTTCTCCTACAATTTCCTGCGCTGCTGCAGGGGATCCCCCAGGACTGTTAATTCGAAGTACAATTGCCCTGACTCCGCCGTCTGCGGCAGCCCTGCGGATATTTTCAGAAATCTCTTCTGAAGTCGCATAGCCAAACCCTGCAGGAACGTTTCCGGAAAGTATGGTTCCCTGGACATAGATAACAGCCACCTTCTCAGAACTCCCCAGGTCTCCTCCTGCACCGAAACTGAAGGAAATCGCTGCAATACTCACCAGTATAACGGTAATCAGAGCCAGTACTACCAGCAGATAGGGCATCAGGCTACGTTTTTTTTTCTGTGGAGACAGATCGGAATTCATGCTTAAACTCTTGCTTTCGATTTCTTTATTTTCAAAGGAAGCTCCCTGATCACCTGTTTTTCCCGAAAAATCAGGGGCAAAGTCTGGACCTGAGGAGTTATCGCTCGTACCGTAAGCTCCTTTATTAGGGATGAAGTTCTCTCTTCCATTGTCAGAACTGCTTCGCAAGTTCTCATCTCCAGATAACTCCTCTGAGTTCGTGTCTTCAGGATTTGTGCTTTTATCGTTCATATCTTATAGGACCGTATATCTTAGATTCGTCGCTTTAATCTGCGGTCTTGAGCATCGTTGAAATTTTTAATTAAGAGAGCAGATATATTACGGTAACCGGCAATGCAGGAAGGAGAACCTGCAGAAGCTTACGGGCAATAGATTTGCTTAACAGCCTGGATTGTCGGAGCTATTATTTATCTGTCTCTACATTCCATCCTTCTTTATATAGGATTATTTACTATCCCTCAAATAGATTACCTTGTAACAAACTTTTTCAAAAAAAGCTTGATCACAAACTTTTTCAAAAAAAGTTTGATCAAAAACTGTAAGCCAAACTTTTTCAAAAAAATTTAATCAAAAACAGTGAGCGAAATATATTTTAGAGTTGCAATCGTCGAAGAGGAATATATTCATAAAAAATATATGGAGATAAGAATGCCAGAATCATCCAGTAAACCCGTACTTGTCACCTGTGGCCTGCCTTATGCTAACGGCAAGGCTCATATCGGGCATCTCCGGACCTACGTGCCCGCTGATATTTTTGCCCGTTCCCTGCGAAAGGAAGGGAGGGACGTTACCTTTGTCTGCGGCTCGGACACTCACGGCACCCCAATTGTCGTAAACGCCGAAGAACTCGGAATCACCCCTAAAGAGCTTGTAGAGATATACCACAAACATTTTGACGAGACTTTCAAGCAGCTTGGAGTTTACTTTGATGCTTTTGGGACAACGGATGATCCTGAGAATCACAACAGGACCCTGGATATTGTCAACAGGCTGATTGAAAAAGGCTACGTATACCCAAAAACCATTGAAATTGCCTATTGCCCGAAATGTAACCGTTTTCTCCCTGACCGCTATGTAGAAGGCTCCTGTCCTCACTGCGGCGAAATCGCAAGAGGAGACGAATGCGACCAGGGATGCGGAAAACACCTGGAGCCCGGAGAACTTCAGAGCCCTGTCTGCACTATCTGCGGAGGACCTGCCGAGTACAGGCACCAGGAACATTTCTTTTTCAAGCTTTCCGAATTCAGCGATTACCTTATGGACTATCTCTCAAATGATCTTGGCGGAACCATAAATGCCAGGAACTATGCATTGGGCTGGGTAAAGCAGGGGCTTACGGACTGGTGCATTACCCGGAACCTGGAATGGGGAGTAAAATTCCCTGGACATGACGATCTCGTGGTCTATGTCTGGGTAGATGCCCCTATAGGATATATCGCTTTTACCGAGGAGTGGGCTGCAAAAGCCGGGGATTCCTGGGAAAAATACTGGAAAAACGACGGGGAAATTGTCCATTTCATAGGAGGGGACATTACCTATCACCACTGCATCTTCTGGCCGGCAATGCTTAAAGGTGCGGATTACTCGGTACCTACGGCTGTCGTAGCTTCAGGCATGGTCAAAATCGAAGACAAAAAGTTTTCCAAGACCCGGGGCTATGTGGTCTGGGTCGGAGAGGATTACCTTGACCACGGTTTCCATCCCGATCTCCTGAGGTATTATCTGGCAAGCTATACCTCCCACACAAAGGAGCTGAATTTCTCCTGGCGCGTGCTTCAGGAAAAGATCAACACCGAACTTGTAGCCGTAATGGGAAATTTCCTTTACCGGACAATGCTTTTCGCTTTCAAGAACTACGGGGAAGTTCCAGCCGGAGGACTCGAACCTGAAGTAAAGCAAGAGATAGAAAAGGCCTTAAAAGAAGTAAAAGCAGCAATGGCAGAATACGAGTTCAAAAAAGCCGTTGATTCTGCAATGGCTCTTGCATCTTTCGGAAACACCTACTTCCAGTCCCACGAGCCCTGGAGCCTGATAAAACAGGATAAGGCCGCCTGCGGACATGTGCTCTATAATTGCCTCCACCTGGCAAAAGCTCTCAGCCTTATCTTTGAGCCCGTGATCCCGGAAACCATGGAGACCGCCTGGAAAGAGCTCGGGCAGGAAGGGAACCTGCATACTACCCTGTATGACGAAGCCCTCGTGCCCATAAAAGCAGGCACAAAGCTTACAAAACCCCAGATCCTTTTCACGAAACTCGAAGATGACAGGATAGGGGAAATGGAAGAGATCGCAAACCAGAGGGTAAAAGCCGCCGATGCTAAAAAAGCCGCAGGAAAGGGAGAGGAAAAAGAACCCTCCAAATCCGAAGGAATGGGAACTGCAGAAGAAGCCGCAAAATCGGAAAAAGTCGAAGCCGAAACCCCCGAGCCGAGAGAAAGCCTTCCCACGATCGAGTACGAGGACTTTGCAAAACTCGATATCCGCGTAGGAAAGGTTTTACTTGCCGAACCAGTTAAGAAATCCAAGAAACTTCTCAGGATTGAAGTGGATATCGGCGAAGAAAAACCAAGACAGCTTGTTGCAGGCATGGCTTCCTATTACACTCCTGAAGAGCTTGTAGGGAAACGTGTGATCGTACTCGCTAACCTGAAGCCTACAAAACTATGCGGAGTCGAATCAAACGGCATGATGCTTGCAGCCGACGACGGCATGGAAATCGTAGCAGCCCTGACCCCGGACAAAGAAATAAAACCCGGTTCCAGGATATGCTGAAACAACTGCAACTGCTTTGATGAGAAAGATTTCTATTTACCCAGAAGTCTTTTTGAATCTATGCATAATAGGATGCCCCCGCCAGTTTATCTGGCGGCGCCTCCCATAAAAAGTAGAAGTGAGTAAAAAAGGATGAAAAGGCAGTTTTGAAAAGAATACTGTACATCAGGTGCATAAGTCCTATTTAATTTTACTTTGGGGTTTGGAGAAATTTTCTAAATCAAGTTGCGGTGGCGCAGCCGTTCAAATTAACTCTTGAAAGGCGTTTTGTGGCTGTGCTTTCTTGCGACACAAAGAGCATGCTCATTTTGTAAACCGACTATATTTTGGTTATTTGTTGGCTAATAGTAATTCCTGCAATTCTTGTAGCGAGAGGACTGAATCCTTTCTTCTGTGAATTATACGATGACAATTGGCACAAACGCATATTAAGAGCCACAAGTTAACCAGCTTTGAACCTGATATACAGTTAGTGAACATTCAAAAAAAGTATCAGGAAAAAACATCCCAGTTTATAATGTCTAGCTGCCGAATGTAAGATAGAAGCATCAATCGAAAATTAACCCTTGTTTTTTTCCAGCACCATTTCAAGGTAGGAAGTCCGGATAGAATCCTTTTCCCCGGCGCCAAACTGCTTTAGCAATTCAAATAATTTCGCCCTTGAAATTTCGAGCTCTCTTTCGTTTTCAGTCACGATTTCGACTTCAAGAAATTCTCCTAGCCCTTCGACGGTGTCAAGACAGACGGTTAT
>CAZSVY010000037.1:0-7857 GCA_964610495.1 uncultured Methanosarcinales archaeon | reverse complement strand
ATTTCTACCCTGAACCTGAACTGTCTGTATGGGTCTGCTCTTACCATATCTTATCCCCCTTCTTTCACGATAATTTTAAATTAGTTCTCATTTCAAATTCTGCAGGCAATTACTCTGTTGCTGCAGATCCCCCGGCCCACTGGGCTATCCTGAAAATAACGAATTCTGCAGGTTTTACAGGGGCGATCCCGATAATGCATATCAGCCTTCCGTTGTCAATATCATCCTGGGTCATGATTGTACGGTCACATTTGACAAAAAAGGCTTCTTCAGGCTTTGTCCCCATAAGTGCCCCGTCCCGCCAGACCCCGGTAAGGAACTGGGTTATTGTTGCATTAACCCTTGCCCAGAGCTTTTCATTATTCGGTTCAAAAACGACCCATTGTGTTCCTCTTTCAATGGATTTTTCGATATAAATAAACAGGCGGCGGACATTTATGTATTTCCAGAGCGAATCACTGGATATCGTTCGGGCACCCCAGACCCTGATCCCCCTGCCCGAGAAAGGAATAATGCAATTAACCCCTTTAGGGTTCAGGATTTCCTGCTGGCCTTTCGTGATAATCCTGGAACTGCCATCAAGCTTTTCAAGATCCAGTGCCCCGTTAACTTTTTCATTCGCAGGCGCTTTATGGACTCCCCTTTCGGTATCACTGCGGGCATAAATTCCACAGACATGCCCGCCTGGAGGGACGTTGACCGGCTTCAGGAAAACCGGGTCATATACCTGAATCCAGGGATAATAAAGGGCAGCATATTTGGAATCATACAAATTGCGCTGTTCCTGAACCTTATCAAGGTCAGCGCCCTGGCCTGGGTCCAGAACCGCAAACCGGTCTTTTAATTCTTCGCACTGGGTAATTATCTTATCCTGTATTGTCTGTGCAGTGATTCCCGGAACTGCAATTATGCTTATATCGTCTTTATTTTTCAGCGCATAGATTCCTTTCCTGTTTTCAGGGATTACATCATCCTTGCCTTCGTAGATTTTCTCAACTGACTTTGCATCTGCCGGAGCTCCGTCAGTTCCTCCAGTAAGAAGCCACCCGGGTTCCTTATCCAGCGTGGGCATGGGGATTTTTTTAGCCGGGTCTTCCGTACTACTGACGTTTTCTACTGTGATCAGGCGTGAACTGTCTTCAGTAATTACTTTTTCTATGTAGCGGCTGTGGTCGCTGTTCATGGAAAGGTGTTTGAAGACTTCTTCAGAACCATTGAACCGGACAATAAGATCAAATTCAACTGAAGAAACGTTTATACCATCTTTCAGGGTTTCAGAGATTTTATCATAGAGCTGTACTTTTTTACTGTCTCCGGTGTTGATGACTTCTTTTACCACTCCATAGGAGGGGTCTTTGTCAGTAGATTCGAATTTCAGCAGGGTTCCTTTTTCCATACCGTTTACGGTACTCAGTTCAAAGGTGTATTTATTTGCAACGTCTCCTTTTAGTTTTGCTTTAGAAAGGGAACTATCTTTTATTATAATTTTTATGCTGTTACCCCATTTTCCTTCGGTTGAGGCATTGACTTTGATAGCGTCTACCAGCTTTTTTATTTCCGGGGGCTTTTGACCTGCTATCACGTTGTGTGTGTACCTGAGTTTGTCTTTCGTAATGAGCAGTATATCGGGCCCTGTTACCTCATTAATGAGGAAATAATTCTTACCTATCCTGACAGCATCGTCTTTACTCACTGATGCAGCCTGATCAACCGGGATAATAAGGTCTCCATTTTCCAGCTCAGAAAGCGGATCTATCGGTGTCGAATCGGAAACCAGATCTATTTTCACACCTTTAGCGTGTTTAAACTTCAGAGGAGATTTTACTTCGATTGACTTTGCACCTGCGTCGACAGTCTTGACAGTACAGGTCTCGATTTCTTTGTCCCTGAGTAAAAGTATTTCGTCCTCGGCTAACCCGCTAACATCTTCGTCGACATTAATTTTTAGATCGCCTGCATTCACATCATCTTTTAAAGTGAACGTGGAACCAATAGTTTGTTTTACGATCTTAGTACCTGGAGGAAAAGTCCCGTCCTCCTGAATGCCGCCTGTCAGTGGCGTATTCAGGGCAAGGGCTTTGGATAGACCTGCAAATTTCACCTGTATGTACTCCGAAAGGGCACCGTCCCTAAGAAATACAAGATCTTCAGGGTTGAGGTTTGTTGCATCCTTGACATCCAGCAATAAAGATCCTGCGTTTGCTTCTGTAACCAGTGTAGTCGTAACTCCCGAAATATCCGGTATATGACCGGAAGCAGGTTTCGCATTTTCGCCAGCTACCCTGATTACATATGCTCGCTTGCCTCCGTTGCTGAAAAAACCTTCTACCGCATAAGGTAGCCAGCGTATCGTATTATATATTTTATCGTCAAGCTGGTCATCTTTATACAGGTACCCCCCAAAAATACTCTGGTACTCTGCAAAACTCGTTACCAGAGTCGGCCTGTCAAGAGGACCCTTTTCCGCAAAGCCTACAAAGCCAGCCGTACTTGTACTGACGCCTTCGATAGGTTTTGCCCCGATTTCGAATTCTTCAATATATACCCCTGGTGCTAAATATTCCGGTATATTTATTCCCCCTATTTTGATCATAGATCAACATTATATCCGGGCAGCCCCCACTTTCTGCTTTTGAAGTTTGCCCGAGTCTCAAAAACCTGCGTTATTAAATTATTCACTGTATCAAAATCTTTTTTGCAGTAACTGTTTTTCCTTCTTCTACTGTGATGGAGTGCTCATCAGGCTCTCCGTTTATTATAAGGATTACTTCCTCGGTTTTTACGAGATTTTTAAAATAAAGCACGAATTCTCCCCTGCTGTCTGTGAGATTTTCTATATCTTTTCCCTTCACGCGAACTCTCAGGCCAGCGACCGGTTTTCCTGAGCCTGACTCTATCAGGCCTCTAACAAGGGTCGCACTGGCAGGAAACGGATATCCCGGGTTCGGTTTAAGGGCAATTTCAGGTTTACCGTTGACTTCAACTACCGGGTTCTTCGGATCGGAAAAAGCTAACATATCGGCTATTATTTCTTCAGGGAAATACAGCTCAGGCTTGATGCTTACAGTGTAACTCCCTGCCTCAAGTCCCGTAAAACAATAATATCCGCTGAGGTTCCTGAAGGCTTTTTTACCGGTATCTTTTATCTCCACCCGGATGCCGCCGACAGGTTTGCCTTCTGTATAATCATCGATCAGCCAGATTGCAAAAGATAGCTTGAGAATTCGAACATCCCCCGGATATACAGTGCAGGTATCGGTCTCACAGAGTCTGGAAAAAGCCATTTCATTTTCCCCCGTTACCGGCTTTCATATGCGCATAGTTTATTTCTCTGGACACCACCCTCTGAACACCCATTTCCCTTTCCGAATCGACCCTTACAGGAGTAACCACATAACAAACTGAAGGCCTGAAAGGCTTATTCGGGAAGGTACTCCAGATTTTTGCCAGGTCTTCCAGGCTCAGGGAAGTTATCGCGATGTGCAATTCCTGGTTTTTGTCCAGGTTTCCCTTCAGAACCGAGCCTTTCAAAATGGAGTTGTCGTACAGGATTCTAAGAGCCCTCCCGAGTACGGTATATTCTTCCAGCGACCTGGCAGTTTTATCCTGGGCTCCTGACGCTACATGCGATGTCAACATGTAATATAGCTCAAGGGTAAGCGGCGGAAATGTAAGCGTTGTGTGATTTGCAACCTGCATTTCCTGATTTTTCAGGTGGGCGTTTTCAAGCACCTGATACAGAAAAAGAGATAGCCGCACGTTCTCATTGAAATCAATTTCACCAGGAGAAAATAACACTATTGAGTCCCTGTCAACCAGGTCCTGCATGTTGTCCCTTAAAAGCTCAATCAAGGTCTCTCCAACGTCAGCTATTGCTCTGTAATCAGACAATGATCTTATCCCCCCATATTGCTTGAAAATAATGAACAGAGATTTCCCACTCAGGGAAATCCGTAGTTTTAAGGCTGTATTGTAAACAGGGCCTGTGCCCTTATTTCAAAAATCTGGAATACTCCCCAAAATCAGCTTCAGTAAAAAGTTTTCCAATTTTCTGATATTCACGTCTTGTAGCCCTGATTAGATGTTCCATTCCAACCTCTCCTGAGCCGGCTGCGGCCAGGAAGGAAGCTGAGAGCGCTATGTTTTTGATATTACCCCCGGTAAGTTTGAATTTTGAGAGAAAAGCAAAATCAATATCTTTCCCAAGCGGAGTTTCGGCAGGAAAGGTATGTTTCCATATGAGTTCCCTGGATTTTTCATTGGGAAGAGGAAACTCGATTGTAAAATGCAGCCTGCGAAGAAATGCGTCGTCCAGGTTTTTCCGGAAGTTGCTCGCAAGTATCACGGTTCCCTCATGTTCCTCCATTTTCTGGAGCAAATAAGCGGTCTCAATATTCGCATAACGGTCATGGGAGTCTTTCACCTCGGATCTCTTGCCAAAAAGAGCATCGGCTTCATCAAAGAAGAGAATTGCATTGCACGTCTCAGCTTCTTTGAAGATTTTACTCAAATTCTTTTCAGTCTCTCCTATGTATTTGCTGACAACGCATGAAAGGTCTATTTTATAGAGATCCAGCTGAGTCTCCGATGCAAGAATTTCCGCTGCCATGGTTTTTCCGGTCCCTGAAGGGCCAGAAAACAGCACATTCAAACCTTTTCCTAGGGACAATTTCTCCTCAAAACCCCAGTCTGAGTACACGGTATCCCTGTACCTGACAAAGCCGCAGACTTCTTTTAACTGTTCCAGGGTATCTCCCGGAAGAATGATATCTCCCCAGTTATATTGCGGGCTGGTTTTCACGGCAAGCGCGCTCAACTTCTGGTTTGACTGGATTTTGCAGCTTTCATAAAGGATGCCGGCAGACAATGCCGGAACATCCGGGTTTTTTGCCCTTGCAATCTCCTTTGCCGTACAGACTGCATCTTTTATCTGGCCTCCTGTGAACCTGAATTTGCTCGCAAGCCCTTTCAGATCCGTATTCTCTGCCAGAAGGGAGTTTCCTTCAAGAGAAGCCTCCCACAACTTTTTTCTCAGTGAATACGGAGGGACGGGAAAGGAGAACGGAAGAAAGCCGTAATTTACCAGGCCGTCCATCAGGTTCTCTTGCAGGTCTTCTCTTTGTTCGGAGGGCCAGCTTCCCGCCAGAAAGACCCAGTTAGGGAAGGTCTTCAGGTCACGAAGGAAATTTTTCATGAAAGGCCCGACCTCTGTATCTGCAGCCAGAGCATCAAAGTTTTCAAGATAGAGGGCTGATTCCTGAAGGAGCGCTTCCCTGAGCACCAGACCCGCAGTTTCAGAAAATCCGTGCCGGGAAAAGGCTTTCGAATCCACGATAAGCAGATTACTCCCAACTTCCCTGCAGGCAGCCTCTGCTGTAGCTTTTCTCCCGCTTCCGTGAGGCCCCTTGAATAAAACCTTCAAAGGAATTTTATTATGGAGGTGCCAGTTTACAGAGTCCTGCAACCTGCTTTTCAGGTCCTCGGGCAAGATCAGAGTCTCAAAGGAATTTTTTGCTTTTATAAGATTTGAAAAATTCCGGATTCGCGAATCCGGCTCATTGAACCCGAGTAAAAAATCAATTATTCTGTCATCTACTTTTATGAAAGCCGATATGACGGAGTGCTGCCTTTCAGGATACTCACCTGCTTCTTTTCCTGCAAGGTAAATCAGATTGTTTTTGAGCAGGGTAGAGGCTGGCGAGAAATACGCTCTTGCCTGAAGTTTTGCTTCTATTGCCGGGCAGAGCAGGTTAAGGGCCAGGTCCACTGCAGGCTGTTTTTTGGTCACATCATTTTGAAGATAAGAATAAATTTTTTCATATCTGAGATCCAGTGCCGGGGCAAGCCCGATTAAAAGCACATCAATCTCAAAGGTATCCAGATTGAAAAGTTCGGATAAAATCTGAAGCCTCAGTTCCCTGCCACATTTCAGGCTCTCGACGTTTCTGAGATTGATATCCCTGCGTGCAGCTTCGACTTCTTCCAGTACGGAATCCGGCAGAAACTTTTGCCCCGTTTCAAGACCCCGGGACTTTAGAAATGCCTGGATTTCGGCTTCCGAAACATAAAGTCCTCTAAATTCATCCATTGGCTCGGAAAGCCCTGCCTGAAACACTTTCAGGTAACTGCGGATCAGTCGATCGATTCTGGAGAATTCATCAAGAAGATACTCGAAATTATCAGCATAAGGCTTCATTTGGATTCCGTATGCACGCTTTGACATTACCGAAGCGAACATTCTAAATCAGCCGGTCAGGTCTCGGTTTCGTTCGGGTCGGCCTTCAGGGCGCTTTTCGCTTCCAGCAGCTTCCAGTATCTTTTTATACGCGCCGACCAGGATTTCGGTATCGGAGAATTGGCCGCAGGACTTTAGACGGTCCACTTCAAGCAGAAATCTCTCTGTATTTTCCGTAAGCAGCTCATTTTTACCTGCAAATTTAGCGGCCAGCATTTTTAATTCTTTTCGAGAAGAATATTTCTTTGGACTTTTACCGTCAATAAAATTGAAAATTATCCCGCATTGTCGGTGACCTATGGTTCTTGTAGAAGGATTGGCCGAAGTTTTTATATAATCTTTAAAAGTGTCTTCTTCTACTAACTCCCCACACTCGCATAAAATAATATAATCACCCCCCTTCTATATCCCTGGCTGAAAGTAATTCCGCTCCTGCCTCAGACGTAGACAAAATCAAAAGTAAACCCGAAGCTAAAGCAAAAAAATAAAACAGCCATAAACCTGAAAAAATCCGGAGTCTACACTGCGCAAGGGAATTATCATCGCCCGATTGCTCGCTCCCCCAGAATTTCCCCCATAATTAAAGAGCTCAATACATCCAAAAGGAAGTTTTGATTAAGTATCAGATATATGTTAGGAATTATATATGTTTTCAGATAACAATAGTTCTGAATAAAGTATCTTAAGTTAGCTCAGCGAAAAGGGGTTCCACTCTGGAAATTATTTTTCAACATACGGGTGACTTACTCAAAACGCTCTTTGTTATCCAAAAAAGTAATATATCTCAACTGTTTTTGTTGATTGAACAGCAAAATCACCAATCCGCCTAAAGAAAAATCACCAGTCTGTCTAAAAATTAACGATCGTTTCAGGTAGTTTTAACCACGTTTCAGATCTTTCCCTTTCTTGAATTCGATTAAAAACTCTTTCCTCAGGATTCATTTTATTGAAAATTAATCCATTAAGCCTCGCTCATTTTAACCCGCCACATCTCTCAGAAAACTCAGAGAAAACCTCAAAACAAAGGAAAAAGAGGAAAAAAGCAAAAAACGAGAAAAAGGAAATGAGGAGGAAGAGGAAAAATCGAAATTTCTTCATAGCTTAAGGTAAATAAACGCAGTTAACCCGCTCAAGTTTCGATAAATTCCGGCCGCACGAAAAGACTCATTTAACTTTTTATAAACAAGAAAGAAGACCTGGAAAAGCTTCAACTTTTTTAAGTTCGCCTACCTGAGCGAATCAAAAGCACCGTTTCTTATCGATAAATTATCCCTCTTCAGCAAATTGAAAGATAGTTTATCTTGCCCATAATTCAGCCCTTCTAGTGCAGCTCAGTATCTTTATTAGAAATTATCCCTCTTGAGCGCAAACGTTGCGCCGTTTGATCACGCCGGATAGGGTTTGGGGATTATAAGTATTTCTCAATCACAACCGTTGCGCCGTTCTTGATCAAACTTTTTTTCAAAAAGTTTGCGATCAAACCTTTTTTGAAAAGGTTTGCAACTCAGGAATTTGTTCAATGTGAATTTGTTCAATGTATATGTATAAATTTATAAAGGCCATAGAATAGTTTACGAAAATATCGCACGATTCGAGTAAAAACTTTAAAAGACCGCTTTGCT